>NZ_JAMXXC010000032.1:0-21216 GCF_024129855.1 Acinetobacter lwoffii | reverse complement strand
AAAAAAGAGCGTATTTACATACGCTCTTTTTACAGCATTTTAACTTTTTTTGCTTAACTGACTGGCATTACTCAACTGAGGGCTTTTTTTAGACTGGTAGGCGGGATTTTTGATAAGCCCACCACAGCGCAAAACACAATAGACTGATCGCGATACAAAAGCTGATTACGGCGAAATCCAGCCCCCAGTGATCGGCCAGATAACCCACGGCAATGATAGGGACAATAGTGCCCAGATAGGCAATAAATAGATAGGTCGACATCACTGCTGCACGGTTGTCTAAGCTGGTCATTTGATGAATCAGGGCAAAAGCACCCATCAGGGCAAAACCATGGCCGATCCCAAAGCAAATATCACTGATAAAAAATAGCAGGCTGATTTTTGAATACATACATAGAGCCAAAACCATCAGGCTCAAACACATCATCATTAGGCCGATATTCAGACATTTAGACGCTGCGACCGCTTTGGTTATAAACTGCACGATCACTGAAACCACTAAGATACTGGTAATGGCCAGTCCGCTGACCAGAGGGCCATGCCAAGGTAAAATATTTCGGACAAAGGATGGCGAGAGGGAAGCAAACAGGCTAAAGGCGGCAAAGGCACTAAAAGCTGTCACTGCAATAATCATAAACACACGATGAAACTGGGCTTCAGGTCGTTGCAGTTTAGGCGCCATGCTAAAGGGCTGCACCTCAAACTTGGGTGCTTTAATCCAGAACAGGCCAATCAGACACAATACGGCACCCAGAATAATCGGCAAATATGGCATCACCAAAGGCGCAGCGGAAAACTGCGCAATCACGCCACCGACCAAAGGTCCCAAACCAAAACCCATTGCAGTAATGATTGAAATCAGTTGCGGTGCAGTGTGCTTATGGCTTTCCGGGATGGTATGCATTAAACCCATCATGGCAGAAGTGGTCATCAAGCCCGAGGCAATCCCAATAATAAAACGGCCAATCGAGAGGATCAGTGCATTCTGGGCAAAAACGGAAATGATCAGACCCAGCGTGATCAGGGCCAGACCAATTTGCAGGGTCCGTAAAAATCCGATGCTGTTACTGGTTCTGCCCAAAAACAACAAGGTCGAGAGGCAGCCAAACATATAGGCGACAAAAATGTAGGTGATCTGGCTGGGAAGCAAATGCCAGAGCTGTTGATAAATCGGATAAAGCGGACTGGCCAAAGCAGTACCAATCGTTCCCATCATTAAAGCCAGGCTGACCATCAAGAACGGTCGCCAGCTGGTCGTTATTGTCATGAAAATGCCGTTATAGTGTTGATCCTTGGCCAATCCATGTCAGGGCGTAGCGAGGAATATAGAAAGTGTCTGCAGTTTAGAATGGATACAGAAAATCGGTCAAGGTTGAATGAGTAAGATATTTATCATTTAAAATATTTTAACTATATAAAACAATTATTTATTATGAATATTGATGTGTTTTCTAGATAGATTGGAGTTCAAGCTAACGCTATACATGGTGTTCCACGTGAAACATTATGAGCTTATTTAACTGAGTGTAAACAGTAACATAAATGTTTGAGAAATTTAAAAGCAGAGCGATTAGAATCGAAGCATATTCTTATCCAATTCATGTAGAACATTCATGTTAAAAAAAATACTGATCATTAGTTTAAGTACATTGGTTTCAAGCTTCGCATTTGCCAATATTGATACGGTACAAGCTAACTTGGCAAAAAACAGTCCCAATTTAAAAATTGAAAATATTCAGACCACCGAGATGAAAGGTATCTATAGCGGTTCCATGCAGGGCCAAGTGGTTTATTTGAATGAAGATGCTAAACATCTGATTGCTGGCCCGATGCTGCGGATTCAGGATCAGCATAATCTGACCCGTGATTTAATGCTGAAACAAAATAGTATCGACTGGAAAAAATTACCGCTTCAGGATGCTGTGAAAAGTGTAAGAGGTACGGGTAAACGTCAGATTGCGATCTTTTCTGACCCAAATTGCCCGTATTGTAAAAAGCTTGAGCTAGAGCTGAAAAAACTGAATGACTTGACCATTTATACCTTTATTCTTCCTTTAAAACCCCAGTCGGTGGCTCCTTCAAAACAGGTGTATTGCGAGTCTAATCCAGCTCAGGCATGGGAAGATCTGATTGCTCAAGGAATTCAACCTAAATCGAAAAAAACTTGTGCCAATCCGATTGAACGGAATAAAAAACTGGCTCAGTCTATGGGCGTGAATGGTACACCTGCGATTATTTTTTCCAATGGTTTTAAAGTGATGGGTGCCTATCCGGCAGAGCAGATTGAGCAGATCTTTAAAGAATTCAATTTATAAAAATTAAATAAAGCTATCAGTCGCTCAATATAAAAAAGCACCTTTCCGGTGCTTTTTTATTCAGGTCGTCAAATCAACCTCAGAAACATCTGAATGGTTTAGACTGTACGGCGTTTGGTGACCATATTATAAATAAACAGAATAATCACAGCACCAATCACGGAAGCAATCAGCCCTGCTGCGGAATCTGCCGAATACAGACCGAGCATACGGCCACCAAAAGTCGCCAATAAGGAGCCGGCAATACCCAGCAAGGTGGTCATGATAAAGCCTGCCTTGTCATTACCCGGGTGAATGGCACGTGCAATCAGACCTGCTACAAAACCAATGACGATCGCCACAATAATTGTCCACATATGCATACTCCTTCTTGTCATGTCTTTGTTTTCACATCTGTTTAATCATCTTGAAATAAAGTCAGGATTATAAAAAGTTGAATCCTGAAACGAGATGTTATTTTTTGTTCCCGGCTTCCTGTCCATTTTAGGCATAAAAAAAGTGGCTTATGCCACTTTTTTCAACCTGATTTTAAAGACCGATTTCACCAATAAATGGCAGGTGACGGTACTTCTGGTCATAGTCTAGGCCATAACCCACAATAAATTTATCTTCAACTTCAAAGCCCATAAATTCGACTTTCAGATCGATTTCACGACGCGATGGTTTACTTACCAAAGTACACAGTTGAATCGAATTGGGTTCACGGGTTTGCAGGATTTCGAGTACCTTGCTTAAAGTGTTGCCTGAATCAATAATATCTTCAACGACTAACACATCTTTACCACGGATTTCACCGTCTAAATCTTTCAGGATTTTTACATCACGTGACGATACCGTGCCACCGCCATAACTGGACACAGTCATGAAATCCAGTTCATGCGGTTTTGAAATCACACGACATAAATCAGCCATAAAAATCACTGAACCACGTAATAAACCGATGAGCACAAGTTCTTTGTCACTATTGGCATAGTGTGCATTGATTTGAGCACCAAGCTCTTTGACTTTAGCTTGAATTTCTTCAGCGGAAATCATTACGCTCATTTGAACGGTCATGGGTAGATACCTAAAAAGTAAAAATAGCAAAATAAAAAAGGTGTTGACCTGCAACACCTGAATACGTCGCAATTTTAATACATCCCTAGCAGAGATGCACCTGTTTTGCTGGCTGTAAATGTAATCATTTTTTAGCCGCTGTTGAATCGCGTTTCAATAAAAAAACACAGCCCAGTGCAATTGCAGACAGGAGTAAGTATTGGCGATGGCGGGATTTTTTCGGTTTATTCACTGGCTGCTGCTTTGACATAGACGGCTGCTCCATAGACATAGGTGGCTGCAATATTACGGTCATCGCCAAGCATGGTCAGTGCAAAAAATGCATCTTCAATATTTTTAGCTCTGCTCTGGCGTAACTGCTGTAAGGCAGTGGCCTTAAGATCCAGCACCACAAAGTCGGCTTCTTTGCCAATATTAAAATTCCCCAGGCGATCATCCAGGCTTAGAGCTTTGGCACCGCCTAAAGTGGCATGATACAAGGCCTCAAAGGCAGAGAGTTTTTCGCCCTGCAACTGCTGCACCTTATAGGCTTCATTCAGGGTTTGCAGCTGATTAAATGATGTCCCTGCCCCAATGTCTGTACCTAAGCCGACTTTGACCCCTTTGTCCCAGGTCTTTTTCAGGGGAAATAGGCCACTGCCCAGGAACAGGTTTGAGGTCGGACAGAAGGCAATGGCGGAGTCGGTCTGATGCATACAATCCCATTCCTTATCTTCCAGATGCACACAATGTGCGAAGACGGACTTGCTCCCGGTTAAACCATAATGATGATACACATCCAGATAACCTTCACGTTCAGGAAAGAGTTCTTTTACCCAGGCAATTTCATTTTTATTTTCACTCAAATGGGTATGTACATACACGTCCGGATATTCACTTTTGAGCTGGCCGGCTTTTTGTAATTGTTCAGGTGTTGAGGTCGGTGCAAAGCGTGGGGTAATCGCATACAGGTTCCGCCCCTGTCCATGCCACTTTTCAATCAGCGCTTTAGAATCGGTATAAGCTGTTTCTGCTGTATCTGTTAGTGCTTCCGGAGCATGACGATCCATCAGGACTTTACCCGCAATCAGACGCATATTGCGTGTGGTTGCGGCATTAAATAAAGCATCTACGGATTCAGGATGAACGGTACAAAAGACCAGTGCAGTGGTGGTGCCGTTTTTAAGCAATTCCTGCACGAAAAATTCGGCAATTTTTTCGCTATAGGATGCATCTTTAAACTGGATTTCAGTGGGGAATGTATAGGTATTTAACCATTCCAGCAGTTGTTCACCATACGCCCCGATCATTTCTGTTTGCGGGAAATGAATATGGGTGTCGATAAAACCGGGAACAATCAGTTGATCTGGATAGTGCTGTAATTCAGCGTTGGTAGGAAGTCGTGACTGCCCTTCTTGCCAAGGACCAAACCACTGGATTTTACCCTCTTGAATGATGACTAAACCATCTTCTACATATCGCACTTGGTCGTGTATATCACGTGCTTGGGCAACTGTATTCTGAATATCGAGGAAGCGACCACGGATCGCTATCGTTGCAATTACAGAAGACATTTTAAACCTACGCTTTTTGATTTTTTCGATTGATTGTAGCTGAAAAAATTGCCATGTTTGTATGAACATTCATATTTAAATAGTGATCCCGATTCTTTTATGACCCCATCCAATTATCATGATCAATTTCAACAGATCGTGCGTGCGCAGCCGACCTTAATGCGCATCTTGCATCAGTTAGCACAATTACACTCTGACGCTTATGTCGCAGCGGGTGTGTTACGTCATGTGATCTGGGCGCATTTACATGGATGGGAATATGAAATAAATCATACTGAGGTCGATGTGATTTTCTATGATGAAAATGAGCAGGCTCGCGTTATAGAACAGCAACTTGCAGATCGGTTAAAAGAGTATTTTCCAGATATCCGTTGGGATGTGACTAATCAAGCCTTTGTACATGAGTGGTATCGTACCGATCAAAATGAAAATATTGAGCCTTTAACTTCAATTAGTCATGCGCTGTCATTATGGCCAGAAACTGTCACGGCCTTGGCACTGCGCCTGAAAGATGATGAATTGGAGTTGATTGCTCCTTTCGGTTTAGCAGATTTATTTGAGTTAAAGCTGCGTTGGAATCCGAATTTAGTCAGTTATGCCGTGTTTGAACAACGCATGCTGAGCAAACAGTTTTTGCAAAAATGGTCCAAATTATCCCTGATAGAACAATAAAAAAAGCCTGCTGATGCAGGCTTTTTTGATGATTACTTTTTACAGGGTGGTTTCGTTATATTTCTTGCTATGACGAATCGACAAGATCGCGGTCACAGTCAGGACAATCACAATAAAGCTCAAAGAAATCCAGATCGGCATATGGAACACATCCAGCATCAGCATTTTAAAGCCGATAAAGACCAGAATGATCCCGAGACCATAAGGCAGATAATGCATTTTTGAGGCTGCGCCCGAGAGCAGGAAGAACATCGCGCGTAGGCCTAAAATCGCCATCAGGTTTGCGGTAAGGACAATAAAGGGATCGGTGGTGACGGCAAAAATAGCTGGAATAGAATCGACGGCAAAGATCACATCAGAGGCTTCAACCAGGATCAGGACCAAGAACAACGGCGTTGCCCAGAGCAAACCATTCTGACGGACAAAGAATTTGTCGCCCTGAAGTTGCGGGGTAATACGCATATGTTTACGTAGCCATTTCAGAATCGCCATATCTTCAATATTGCTGTCTTCTTCATGCTGACCACGCAGGAATTTGAAGCCGGTATACACCAGGAACGCACCGAAGATATATAGAATCCAGGAGAATTCCTGCACGAACCACGCGCCAATAAAAATAAAGATAGTTCTGAGCACAATCGCACCCAGTACGCCATATAACAGCAGCTTGCGTTGCAGTGCGGGTGGAATGGCGAAGGCCGCGAAGATCATCAGCCAGACAAAGACGTTATCAATCGCCAGGGATTTTTCCAGCAGATAACCGGCAAAGTATTCCATGACCTTAGCATTGGCAATTGCCGTGCCTGCGGTCTGCTCCAGATACAGCCATAAGCCGCCACCAAATAAAGTCGCGACACTGACCCAGGCAATACTCCAGTAGGCAGCAGTACGGACTTTAACTTCCTGACCATGCTGATGCTTAAAGCCGACAAAATCGATTATCAGCATGACTGCGACAATCGCGAAAAAGACGAGATACAGCCAGAGTGTACCAATGGTTTCCATGTGAATTCTCCACATCGGACAACTAGCCATAAAAAAACCTTGACCAGTTGCCAGATGAAAAACATCTATAACAACATGATCAAGGTCTTGCCTACATCTTACTGTTCCACTTTTTTATATAAAGTGTGACTTCAAGATGCTCAGATACCGACTTTTTGCAAAGTGTAATGACGATATTCTGACACGTTTAAAAATTGAAATTTCATTCTTAAACGCTTGGAGGAGGCTACTCCCCTTGTTCAAACTAAATTTTATTTGAGCGGTAGCTCAATGTGCAGCAAGCATGACAGATTTTTGCTAAGACTACAATTTCATTTACAAAAATCATGCTTCAAGGCGCTTTCTTACCTAAGAAATCCGGACGCTGAATCAGGTATAAGCTGATCAGAAAACCCAAGCTGGCCAAGATTGCTCCTACCCAGCCAATACTATGTAATCCGATATGTGCCGTTACCAGACCGCCGAGTAAGGCACCGCCACCAATCCCGACATTGTACAGACCTGAAAAAATTGCCATGGCGACATCGGTTGCATCAGAAGCCAGATTTAAGGTCTTGGCTTGTAGAGCCAGACTAAACCCAATAATGCTGATGCCCCAGATTAACGCCAAGCTATTAAGCTGAAATACACCCTGAGACAGTGGCAGCAATAACAGTAGCGAGATCCCTAGCCCGAGTGTAAATAGCGGAATGGTGAGTCGGGGAAAATGCGGTGCAAAGCGGCCAAATACGTAAGAGCCGATCAGACCCGCAGCGCCATAAATTAGCAATAAGCTGGTGGTTTGCGCAGAGCTGAATTGCGCAATATTCAGCGCAAAGGGTTCAATATAACTATAGGCGGTAAATTGCGCACTAATCACAAGCACGGTAAGCGCAAAGACCAGCATCAGGCTGGGACGTTTTAGCAAGTTTTTTAAACTGCTGAGTGAACCTGAATTGACACTTGGCAATAAAGGCAAGGTTTTGGCCAGCAATACGCACACCACGCTCGCCACAATCCCAATCAAGGCAAAACTATTGCGCCAGCCATAGGCCTCCCCGACCATCCGGCCAAAGGGAATTCCCAGAACCATCGCCATGGCGGTACCGGTAGCCAATAAGCCCAGTGCCTGAAACTCTTTGCCCTTTGGCGCAACCCGCACAGCAAGCGACGCCGTAATTGACCAGAACAGCGCATGCGCCACGGCAATACCAATCCGGCTCAGCACCAGAATGCTAAAGCTCCAGGCAAAATAGGACAGCACATGACTGAAAATAAACACCGCAAATAAAACCATCAGCAGAAAGCGCCGTTCAATATTCTTGGTCAGTAACATCATTGGCAAAGACAATAGCGCCACAACCCAGGCATAAATTGTCAGCATCCACCCGACCTGAGTCGGTGACATGGCAAAACTGGTACCAATATCACTTAATAGCGCCACCGGGATAAATTCGGTGGTATTGAAAATAAAGGCAGCAGAGGCTAAAGCAATCACACAGACCCATTGACGCGTCACCGAGGAGGTGGAAGAAAAGCTGGACATACATATCTGATAAAAAGAACCGGCTCGCAGTTTAAACCTGTTGAGCAGAATGCGGTATTGGTCAGAAGGACAGATTCACAATCCTTTAAAAGAAATCTAACAATAGAGCAGGGAAAAATATGTCAGTCTGGCTTAAAAACAAGGAGAGGATCGGCATGTTGATCGAGCATCAGCAACAGGACACTGGAGGTTTATGGTTTGTAGAGCCAAATGAAAAACGTCTGGCAGAAATGAGTTATTCAAGAGTAAATGAAGATCAATTAGTGATTGAACACACCTGGGTCGATGACAGCCTACGCGGACAGCACGTCGGGTATTATCTGGTCGAGGCCGCTGTGAATTTTGCCCGTGAACACGGCATCAGGATTATTCCAAAATGCTCTTTTGCCAAATCCGTGTTCGAGCGAGAGCCTCGCTTTAATGATGTTTTATAATTTTAAAATGACAACAAAGGTTTAGATTCGTATGGAAATTAAATATCAAGATTCAAAACGTGGTGGTGTATTTTTTATGGAAGATCAAGGACGCCGCCTGGCGGAGATCACTTATCAATGGCGGGGCGATGCCGTTATAATTGCCGATCATACCTGGGTTGATGATTCCCTGCGTGGCCACGGTATTGCCCGAAAAATGCTGGATGCACTGGTCGATTTTGCCCGTGAGAAAAGTTTAACCATCATCCCGCAATGTTCCTATGTGGATGTCATGTTTAAACGTGACCGAAGTCTGGCAGATGTCGCAGCAACGGCTATTTAACTACCCAAGGGGATTTCCCGAAAGATAAATGCAGTTTTTCTTTCAAGGCAGGAATCAATATAACCTGTAACAGGGTATATAAACCGAAACCTGCCATCACGCCGGTCATCGCCCAGAAAATTTCTTCAAACTGTTGCAGCATCACTAAAATTGCCATGATCAGCAGGTAACTGGCATGAAAATAAATACGATGCCCAACAAATTTCAAGATCGTCCAGCTAATAAAAATTGAACTGATCAGCAGATTGGTTTGAGCGCTGAATTGCCAATTATTTAAAGTGATCATCAGGATAAAGCACACACATAACAAGGCGAGGGTTAAGATCAGATCTTTTAACATCAAGTGATCCTCATGTTCATGGTAGGTGTATGAAAATATTCGTTTAATAATTTAGGCACTATTGTTAAAAGTTTAATCCAGAAATGCAAACTGAAAACCATGTAAGCAAAAACGGATATTTGATTAAAAAATAGTCGACTTAATTTAAAATTATTGATTAAATTGTGTTTTTAATTCTTCCTTTTAGTGAGATGGCATGATCCTACAGCTTTGCTATGCCAGTGAACGCATAGAATCTGAACAAGAGTTGTTACAAGATTTGAGCGATATTTTGGCCACTGCCCGGAAGTTCAATCTTCAGCAGCAGATTCATGGGGTGTTGTATTATTCCCATGGCAAGTTTTTCCAGTGCCTTGAAGGTCAGGCTGAAGTAGTGGAAAGTTTATTTCAGAGCATTTGTCAGGATCCCCGCCATCACAATGTCCTACGTTTTGCAGATGCAATAGTAGAGCAGTCCCATTTCTCGGAATGGTCAATGAAATATGTGCATAAACACAGTGAAATTTCTTCTTTATTTTCACGTTTAGGTTTGAAGCAATTTGATCCGCATGCCTTACAGCAGTCAGGAATTGCCGAATTCCTCAAAGTACTGTATCGCCTGGAAGAAAATCAGGCCAGTTTGGCATCGCCAAAAGGCTATAAGCAGCGTGGTTATGTCCCCTATTTCTGATCTGAGGGGTAAATGCTGAAAATAAAAAAGTCCGCATAGCGGACTTTTTTGTCTGATGTGGATTAGCTCATGTCAATCATGACTTTTAAGGCCTTTTCATCGGAGGCATGTTTAAACACATCATAGGCTTTTTCAAAATCGGCAAATTTAAAATGATGGGTCGCCAGTTTTTCTAGGGGCAATTTACCGGAACAGCAGGTTTTCAGCAGCATACCTGTGGTATTGGCATTCACCAGACCGGTGGTGATGGTCAGGTTTTTAATCCAGAGTTTGTTAAGTTCAAAACTTACCGGTTTACCATGTACGCCGACGTTGGCAATATGCCCGCCCTCTTTCACGACATGCTGGCAAATATTCCAGGTAGGCTCCACCCCCACTGCTTCAATGGCACAGTCGACCCCGCGTCCATCGGTAATCTCTAGAATCTTTTGAATGGCATCTTCTTTGGCAGAGTTGATGATATGCGTCGCGCCGACAGTCTTGGCAAATTCCAGTCGGTTATCATCCATATCTACCATAATAATATTGGCGGGTGAATAAAACTGTGCAGTGAGCAGACAACTCATGCCGATTGGCCCTGCTCCGACAATCGCGACATTGTCGCCTGGTTTGACATCGCCATATTGCACCCCAATTTCATGTGAAGTTGGCAGGATATCTGAGAGGAATACGGCCACATCTTGATTCAGGCCATCGGGTAAATGATAGAGTGAGGTATCGGCAAAGGGCGTGCGTACATATTCGGCATGGGTGCCATCAATCATATAACCCATGATCCAGCCGCCTTCATTGCGGCAATGGGCATAGAGCTGTTTTTGGCAGTTTTCACAGGTTCCGCAGCGGCTGACACAGGAAATAATCACCCGGTCGCCCTTTTTGAAGTTCTGCACGGCGGAACCAACTTCTTCCACAATGCCAATACCTTCGTGACCTAAAATACGTCCCTTAAAGCTGCCCTCTTTACGCGTAGCCTCCTGCTCAATTTCCGGATTTTTACCTTTCCAGATACCCAAGTCGGTACCACAGATGGTGACTTTTTCGAGCTTAATGATGGCATCGCCGGGATGCAAAATGGTGGGAACCGGGCGGTCTTCAAAGCGGATATCATTTGCGCCGTAATAGACCATCGCTTTCATCGTTGTCATCACACATCTCCTAATGGAGTGAGGAATGAGAATGACCTGACTCAGCGAGAATAATGAACGCCTCGATTGCTTTTATACAGTGACAGCGATGGGCTGATTCATGATCTGGCTTTCAGGCCTATAGATACCTGTGTTCTTCTCGATTGTGCCTTGAGTGATATGGCGCTGCAATGAGTCTTGTGTACAGATTGCAACAAAAGATCATCCGAGATAGTTCAGAGATAAATCTGCTCTTTGGGTCAATGTTTAAATCATAGGATTGCAGGATCAAAACAACTGTTCACTTTTGCTGAAGCAAGGTCTTAATATGCTAAAAAAAAGCCCGCTAGGCGGGCTTCTTCACTTCACTTAAATCTGTTTTATGCTTGTAAAACAGTAATCAGCTTCTGATGCAAACCACCAAAACCGCCATTCGACATAATTACTACGGCATCGCCCTCACCTGCTTCTGCCACCACGGTCTGAATGATGTCATCCAGTGTGCGTGCAACTTTGGCTTTGTTTGGCGCAGCCTCAATGACCGGTTGCAGATCCCAGTCCAGGCCTTCCGGTTGATACCAGATCACTTCATCGGCCAGACGTGCTGAATGAGCCAAGCCATCTTTATGACTACCCATGCGCATGGTATTGGAGCGCGGTTCAATAATCGCCCAGAGTTTGCGTTCACCCAGACGTTTACGTGCGCCTTCTAAGGTCGTATCAATCGCCGTCGGATGATGGGCGAAGTCATCATACACCTCGATACCACGGACTGTGCTTAATAGTTCCATACGGCGTTTCACCCCGCCAAAATTGGACAGTGCTTCACAGGCAGTTTCAATCGATACACCAACGTGCTCGGCAGCGGCAATGGTGGCCAAGGCATTCGCCACCGAATGCTGCCCGGTCATATTCCACTGTACTTCGCCTTTGACTACGCCCTGTTGCAGGACTTTGAAATGTGAACCATCTGCTGACAATTGTTCTGCATAAAGTTCAGATTTTTCGTTGGCATCCAGACTGGTGCGCACTACAGGCGTCCAGCAGCCCTGCTCCAGCACTTCATCAATATTGCTTTCAGTAATCGGCGCGATAATCCGGCCTTCACTTGGAATAGTACGAACTAAATGATGAAACTGTTTTTGAATTGCGGCCAGATCATCAAAGATATCGGCATGGTCAAATTCTAGGTTATTTAAAATTGCGGTTTTTGGATGGTAATGTACAAACTTGGACCGCTTGTCGAAGAAAGCAGAATCGTATTCATCGGCTTCGACACAGAAGTATTTCCCGCCACCGAGACGCGCACTTTCTGAAAAGCCTAAAGGCACACCACCAATCAGGAAGCCCGGCTCCAGACCGGCTTGATCCAGTACCCAAGCCAGCATGGTTGTTGTTGTGGTCTTGCCATGAGTTCCGGCGACACCCAGCACATGCTTGCCTTGTAACACATGGTCAGCCAAAAACTGCGGACCTGAAATATAAGGCAGACCTGCATTCAGCATATATTCGACTGCATCAATACCACGCTTCATGGCATTACCGACAATGACCAGATCCGGATGCGGCTGCAAATGGCTGCGGTCATAACCCTGCATTAAAGTGATGCCCGCATTTTCAAGTTGGGTCGACATGGGTGGATACACATTCAGGTCTGAACCTGTTACCTGGTGGCCCAGATCGCGTGCAAGTAGCGCTAACGAGCCCATAAAGGTGCCACAAATACCCAAAATATGCAGATGCATCTACTTCACTCCGTTCCTGTCTGACCCATCACTTTATATTGGTGCTGTTGTCATGATTTATTCAATTTGCAAGCAACGATAGCAAGGCTTTAGCTGAAAAGATAGTGAAAATTCTGGCCTTGTTGCGGGATTTTTTAAATCCTGTTTCACGGGTAAATTCAAAGAAAATTTCAGAGCGATGCAATATCTTTTCGCCAAATAAACCGTAAAATAAGTTCGACCTTTTTGCAGAGTGCATGCAGATGCTCCCGGCTTTATTTCTTCTGGTAATTGCCAACTGTTTTATGACCCTGGCCTGGTATGGGCATTTAAAATTTTTGCCGCATGATGCACCGCTCTGGCAAGCGATTTTGTTCAGCTGGGCCATTGCTCTGTTTGAATATAGCCTGATGATTCCGGCGACCAAATTACTGGCGCAGCAAGGACTCGCAGTCGGTCAAATGAAAATTACCCAAGAAGTCGTGACCTTACTGGTCTTTGTTCCTTTTATGATTTTCATGTTTAAGCAGCCTTTTAAACTGGATTATCTCTGGGCTGCTTTATGTCTGTGTGGATGTGTCTATTTTGTATTCCGCAGTTCCTAAATAGTTGTAACTGCGGCTACTCCCCTATTTTTATTACAGTTTTTGAAAATGCAATAAAAAAACAAGAAAAATCGAGCCTTGCTTTGACCGTTAAATTTTATGAAGCTGAATTTTCAGTCTATAATACGCACTCCTATTCAAGCTTGGCTCTCTCGTCGAGATTTATCTTTTCTCACTTTAATCTCTGGAAAATTTGCAATGAATGCGGCTGCTGCACAAGATACTCCTCTCGTAGGTATTATCATGGGTTCTCAATCAGATTGGGCAACTCTCGAACACACTGCCAATATGCTCAAGCAGCTTGGTGTCCCATTTGAAGCCGAAGTCGTTTCTGCACATCGTACTCCAGACCGCCTGTTTGAATATGCTGAGCAAGCGCGTGATCGTGGTATTCAGGTGATTATTGCTGGTGCAGGTGGTGCAGCGCATTTACCGGGTATGTGTGCGGCGAAAACTGATCTTCCAGTTTTGGGTGTACCGGTGAAATCTTCGATTTTAAACGGTGTTGATTCATTGCTGTCTATTGTGCAAATGCCAGCCGGTATTGCGGTGGGTACCTTGGCCATCGGTCCTGCCGGTGCCACCAATGCTGCCATTATGGCCGCGCAAATTCTGGGTTTGACCCGTCCAGAAATCGCAAAAAATGTTGCAGATTTCCGTGCAGCGCAAACAGATAAAGTGGCAAGTAACAATATTCCAGGCCAAGCTTAAGTCGAGACACAGATTATGGATAAAACCATCGGTATTTTTGGTGGCGGTCAGCTGGGTCGTATGATGGCGCAAGCGGCACTTCCATTAAATATTCAATGTACATTTTTTGAAGCCAGCACAGACTGTCCTTCTGCTGCTTTGGGTCCGGTGATTTCGAGCCAGGCTGAAAATGGTCTGCAAGACTTTATTAATAGTGCAGATGTATTTAGCCTTGAGTTTGAAAATACGCCACTTACAGATGTTGATGTACTGACGCAAAGCAAGCAACTGCATCCGCCGCGTCAGGCTTTGGCGATTGCCCAGCATCGTCTGTCTGAAAAAGCCTTGTTTGATGAACTGGCTATTCCGGTTGCACCGTACAAAGCGGTCACTTCACTGGAAAGCTTAGAGGCTGCTGTAGCTGAACTGGGCTTGCCGATCGTACTGAAAACCTCGCGTGGCGGTTATGATGGTAAAGGCCAATTCGTTTTACGTTCGACCGATCAGATGGATCAGGCCTGGGCAGAATTGGGCCCTGCAGGTGAGCTGATTGCAGAAAGCTTTGTCACCTTCTCACGTGAAGTATCAATTATTGCCGTACGCGGCCAAGATGGTGATGTCAAAACCTGGCCATTGGCTGAAAATCATCATCATAACGGCATTCTGTCGCACTCGATTGTGCCTGCACCGAACAGCGCAGATTTGCAACCTGTGGCGCAAGATTACATCACTCGTCTGCTGAATCACTTGAACTATGTCGGTGTCCTAACCCTTGAGCTGTTTGTGACAGACAATGGCCTATATGCCAACGAGATGGCACCACGTGTGCATAACTCGGGTCACTGGTCGATTGAAGGTGCAGTATGTTCGCAGTTTGAAAACCATGTGCGTGCCGTGGCAGGTTTACCTTTAGGTTCAACTGAAGTGATCCGCCCAACTGTTTTGGTGAACATCATTGGTCAGCATCCGAAATCTGCAGATGTACTTGCTCTGGAAGGTGCACATTTGCATCTTTACAATAAGTCAGAGCGTGAAGGTCGCAAGATTGGTCACATTACCCTGATGCCAAATGATAGCGCGCAATTGTCTGTACTTTGCCGCCAACTGGCGAAAATTTTACCGAATCCATTGGCATTGAGCGAAGATATGACCATCTAGGCTTTAACTTGCTGATAAAAAAAGCGATCACTTCGGTGATCGCTTTTTTATTTGTCTGCTTTCAGGCATGATTGCGCCTCTTCAAAAATACCTGCCATTGGTCGGATCAGTTTTTAAATAAATTGCTTACAAACTGATCAATTGAGTATAAATATAACAATTCAATAAAACCTTTTTTACAGCTGAATTTTGCCATATTCACTTGTAGATAAGCCTGAAATCAAAGTTTGAATTTAAAACTGGAAAGTAGTTTTGAATTTAAATTCATAAAAACAAATTCAAATTTAAATCGGGCTTTGAATTTAAACTTGCGCTTTTAAATTCAAAAAATATGAATTCAAATTTAAAACTGGATAAATGAATTCAAAGTTTTTGAATTTAAAAATATTAGCCCATTATTCAAATGAATTTAAAACAAAAACGAGTGTAATTAGAGCATGTTGATGATCGTGACTCGCTTTTCCTGAAACAAGTTATCCCCAGTAATTTTTAAATTCAAAACTGATTGCAAGTGTTTTGAATTTGAATTTAAAAATCCCGCTGATTTGAATTTAAATCAGGCTTGTGGATAACTCATGTTTAAATTTAAAGATTACAAAATGAATTTAAAAGTGTAGGAATTATGAATTTAAATTTACGCATTGGCGCTTTAATTTTCATCATGAGCTGCTAAGGTAGAAACATAATTCAAAATCTAAATACTCAAGGGTCTTATGCAACGGCTTGCACTTTTTATTGGTTCTGTGGTCTTGGCTGCTTCACAGGCACAGGCTGAACTTATTATTAATGGTCAACGTGTCACGCCGACTGATTTGACCTCTAGTTCAAATATCCCGAATTATGCCTCCCAAAATAATTTTCAAAACTGTCTCGCCAATTTGCGCAGTCAAGCTGTTGCTAGAGGTGTAAGCGGCAGTACCTATGATCGTTATACCCAAAACTTAAGCCCTGATTATTCAGTGATTGAACGCCTGAATTACCAGCCTGAATTTTCTACCCCAATTTGGGATTATCTGTCTGGTTTGGTGGATGAAGAACGGGTTCAGCTCGGCCGGCAAAAATTACAGCAACATCGTGAGGTGCTCAATCGTGTTGCTGCCACCTATGGTATACCTGCAGAAACGGTAGTTGCGGTATGGGGTGTCGAAAGTAATTTTGGTGATATTTCGGGGAAATATCCTTTATTACAGGCTTTAGGAACTTTGAGCTGTGAAGGTCGTCGCCAGAGTTATTTCCGTGGTGAGTTTTTTACCACTATGAAACTGTTACAGCGTGGCGATGTGCGTGAAGAACAATTAAAGGGTTCCTGGGCAGGCGCATTTGGTCATACCCAGTTTATGCCATCGACTTATGATGAGCTTGCAGTTGATTTTGATGGTGATGGCCGACGTGATCTAGTTTCGAGCATTCCGGATGCACTCGCATCAACTGCCAACTTTTTAAGCAAGCGTGGCTGGCAGAGCGGAAAACCTTGGGGATTTGAAGTCAAGATTCCGCAAGGCATGTCGGTTTCCGGTGAAGGCCGAAGAAATAAAAAATCCTTGAGTAGTTGGATCAATCAAGGTGTAGTTCGTGCCGATGGTTCGGCATTGGTTCAAGGAAATTTATCACAATCCTCTCAGGCCGGATTGCTTGCACCTGCAGGCCCGAGTGGCCCGGTGTTCCTGGTCTTTAAAAACTTCGATGCCATT
The DNA here is from genome assembly GCF_024129855.1 of Acinetobacter lwoffii. Lineage (GTDB taxonomy): Bacteria > Pseudomonadota > Gammaproteobacteria > Pseudomonadales > Moraxellaceae > Acinetobacter > Acinetobacter lwoffii_L. The sequence goes on along the minus strand of NZ_JAMXXC010000032.1, from coordinate 4,332 downwards.
TATAGCTATAACGCGGCAGAAAGTTATGCCTTAGCGATTGCGCATTTATCCGATCGTTTGCAAGGTAAAGGCTCATTTATGGCCACATGGCCTACTGATGATCCGGGAACTTCGCGTGCAGAACGTCGTGAGATCCAGCAATTTCTGTTAAACCGTGGCTATGATATTGGTGCAGTGGATGGTCTGATTGGAGATAAAACCCGTCAGGCGATTCGTCAGGAACAGCAGCGTTTGGGCTTAAGTCCTACAGGTCGTGCCGGTCAGCAGATTCTGCGTGCTTTTAGAAATGAAAATGCCAAACGCATGATGCAATAAAAATATTGAAAACGAAAAAAGGTCTGCATTCATGCAGACCTTTTGTGATGACTGTTTTTGAGTAGCTATTATAGTCATGCAAGATAATAGTAATTCGCTGAATTTAAACAGCAGTAATGGTGCCGAGGACGCGATAGCCAGCGGCACCAGTGACTGCAGGCAAGTTACCATTCAGCTGGTTCATAAAACGCATGGCCAGCCAGGCAAAGGCAGTAGCTTCTACCCAGGTCGGACTGAGGCCCAGATCGGCGGTAGTCTGTACGCTCCATTCATGTTTGCGCAGGCGCCAGCGCAACTGCTCCAGTAAATGTGAGTTATAGGCACCGCCACCGCAAACAAAAACCTGTCCGGTATCCATGCCAGAGCGGTAAATTGCTTTTTTAATGGCACGGGTAGTGAGCTTTAATAAAGTCGCCTGTACATTTTCTGGAGTATCTTCCAGTTCATCGTATTGCAGGTCATTGCGCCAGTCAGCAATCTGTTCATCCAGCCATTCCAGGTTGAAATCTTCACGACCGGTACTTTTCGGAGGTTCTTTGGAGAAGAATTCGTGTGACTGCAAGCGATCAAGCAAACTGCGAATCGGGGTGCCATAGGCTGCCCAGTTGCCATTTTCATCAAAAGGCTGACCGGTATAACGGGAACACCAAGCATCCATCAAGATATTGGCCGGTCCGGTATCAAAACCATAAACCTCTTCAGGCTTCCCGGCAGGCAGCAGGCTGACATTGGCAATGCCACCCAGATTTAAAATTACCCGGTGAATGCTGTCATGCTGGAAAATATCCTGATGAAATGCTGGAACTAAAGGTGCTCCCTGACCACCTGCCGCCAGATCACGACGACGGAAATCTGAAATCACCGGAATCTGGGTAATTTCAGTAATGATATTCGGGTCACCAATTTGCAGCGTGAAGCCATGTTCAGGACGATGCCGGATGGTCTGGCCATGCGAGCCAATCGCCTTGATTCTGGATTTATCCAGGTTATTTTTTTCAATCAGCGCATTAATGCCATGACCAATCATTTGTGCCAGTGCAACATCGGCCTTACCCATACGGTCAATTTCATTGTCATCCGGCAAAGTCAGTGCCATCAGCTCATCCCGAAGGTTAGGATCAAATGCCAAAGTGAGTGTGGCATGAAGCTGGAGTGGATCAAAAGAAGCAGCAACAATATCGACACCATCCATGCTTGTGCCGGTCATTACCCCAATATAGATCGCTGTCATGGTTATTCTTAAGCCTGCAATATGCTGAAAAAGTGTTAGTATATCGCACAAATTGAGTAACTGATGTATTGGATTTTGTGATGTCAAATTTCCTGCCGGCTGAAGAACAACTTGCCCTCATTCAACGAGGCACCCACGAAATTATTTCTGAAGAAGATCTTCTCAAGAAATTAAAATTGAATCGTCCATTAAAAATTAAAGCGGGTTTTGACCCGACTGCGCCTGATTTGCACTTGGGCCACACAGTTCTCATTAATAAGTTAAAAGTATTTCAAGATTTGGGTCATGAAGTATTGTTCCTGATTGGTGACTATACTGCGATGATCGGTGATCCAACCGGAAAAAGTGCTACACGTCCACCGTTGTCACGTGAACAAGTTTTAGAAAATGCTAAAACTTATCAAGAACAAGTATTTAAGATTCTTGATCCAAACAAAACCAAAGTGGTGTTCAACTCGGAATGGTTTGCTCAAAAAACTGCAGCTGATCTGATTCAACTGGCATCTCAGCAAACGGTTGCACGTATGCTTGAGCGTGATGACTTTACCAAGCGCTATAACAATCATCAGCCAATCGCGATTCATGAATTCTTGTATCCATTGGTTCAGGGTTATGACTCGATCGCACTGGAAGCAGATGTAGAGCTGGGTGGTACAGACCAGACCTTTAACCTGTTGATGGGTCGTACGCTTCAAGGTCGTTATGATCAGGAACCACAAGTCTGTATTACTGTACCAATTCTTGAAGGTCTGGATGGCGTCAACAAGATGTCCAAGTCTTTAGGTAACTATATTGGTGTATTTGATGCACCAGGTGCGATGTACCAAAAAGTGCTTTCAATGCCGGATTCTCTGATCGAGCGTTATTTTGACCTGTTAAGTTTCAAGTCAATTGAAGAAATTCAGCAACTATTAAAAGAAGTGGCAGAAGGCCGTAATCCGCAAGAAGTCAAAAAGATTCTCGCGTTAGAGCTGGTCGAGCGTTTCCATGGTGCTGAAGCAGCTGCCAATGCACATAAAGGTGCAGGTAATATCATTACTGAAGGTGAATTGCCTGAAGGTACGCCTGAAGTGACCATTTCACGTGCTGAATTCGGTGGCGAAATCTTTATTACTTCAATTTTACGTGAAGCAGGCTTAACTAAAAATGCAGCACAAGCCAAAGATGCACTTGGTCGTGGTGCGGTAAAAGTGGACTGGAAGCCAGTTGATGCCTCTTTTTCTGTGAAAGAGAACGTGACTTTGATTATTCAAGCGAGTAAAAAATCCATCGCTAAAGTGACTTTTGTTGACTAAATTTAGAGCTAAGTTATTGAAATAAAAGCAGGCTTCGGCCTGCTTTTTTATTGATGTCCTATATTCATAAATCGAATAAGTAACTTCAAAAAAAACCCTATGAAAACAATAGGTAATTTTTTCCAAATTGCTTGCTTTTCATCTTTATTATGTATAGGATTTATTCATCTAGAGAATTCGTTTAGAGCATCTAGAGGGTAGTAAAAATAATAGTACTCCACAACTGAGAAGTCTCTTTTCCAAGAGGCTCTTTTTAAAAGCTTTAAAGCGAATAACTATAATAATGACATAATGGATCAGGTAAAGATTCAATTCTAAGGAGGAGATTTTGGGAGAGATCTCTTCCTTTTTTATTTATTCTGATTGCGTAATCAAAATATAAATCTGCATGCCTACTCTTCTTGTTGAACAACTAAACTTAAAATTAATCAGCAAATCGAACTTAGGTGAATGACCTCTAAGGGTGAGTTCATTTCAATTGACTCCAAAATGACTCCAAAAGAAAAGTGCAAAACATAAAAATTAAAGCAGAGGTGATTGAATGTATCGCTTTCCAACAGAAGATATTTTTAATGAACAAATCGATTGCATATTACGGTTCTTATTTGAATACCAGCCGGTCGAACAAAAACAGCAAATCTATAGATCTGTCTATACTTTATTTATGCAGCTTGATCTGGCCGCGCATTACTTTTTATTTTCCCTGATTGAAGAGCAGTTACCGCGACGCGCGAAATTATTCTTTGTTGCCGAGGATTATCAGGGTAAGAAAGACATGATTGTAGAAGTTATGCAACATTGGCTTGGGCAGTAAAAACAGGAAAAAGTCGCTTAATGCAAAATAACAGGCTTTATCTTCTATATATAAGTGATCTAAGCATGGTTTTGGGATTCGAAAACTAAAAATGAATACCTCTTCTATATAGCAGCCTAAGAATAGGCTTTTATAAAAGCTTTTTACGTCAAAAATAACTCATCAATTGAGGAGTCTAGGATTTAGATCGGTTTGTTGGGCAAGGTAGGGGAATTTTGGTTTTCTTTTGACGAGCTAATTTAAATAAAAGACAAGATTTTAATATCAAAAGGCTAAAAATACTGTTTTAAAGATTATTGTGATAGTTTTTAGGTCTAAATGAATTTTCGGTTATAAAAATAAAATGAAGTGTTTAGTGGGTTTATTGCATAAAAACGCTTAAAAATTAGATAAAAAAGCGATTTTTTAGTAATTTTTGTAGAAAAAAAAGACATACGTGAAAAATATAGTGAATTGGGGGTTGCAATGATTCTGAAATCCTCTAGAATGCATCCATACCGACGAGATAGACGGAAACGAACGAAGCAGAATGGCGGAGTTGTTGAGTTTATCGAAGTCCAGCTTCTGGCACTGACGAGGTGTTGGAAAGATCATTAAGAGATTATGAAGAACAACTTGTGTGGATTTTTACTGGTTGATTGATCGAAATTATTTTCATTGATTGATGGTAGAAATTA
>NZ_JAMXXC010000031.1:0-29212 GCF_024129855.1 Acinetobacter lwoffii | reverse complement strand
TGCTCGCACTTATAGCTAACGTGACATGCTTATATCTTATTTCTGGTCATCGAGAAGATGGCGCACATATGAAAGCCAGTTGGATTTTCTCAGCGAATGACGTTGTGGTAAATATGGGCGTCATATTTGCCGGTGTACTCGTGGCATGGACGGGATCAGCTTATCCAGACTTAATCATTGGTATACTGGTTTCTTTATTCGTACTTAATGGTGCTCGAAAGATTTTGGCTTTGAAGTAAGGTACAACAAGAGTTATACCGAGCGAACCAATACTAAAAACCCCAGCAGGATGCCGGGGTTTTTTCTTTTCTAAACATCTGGGGTGATTGATTAAATGGTCATCTAAAATCAGTATGATAGTTCAATCTCCCCCCTCGAATAGGCTTTTTCATAGATTTATCACATTCCCTCATTTTCATAAGCTAAACTAAATATAGTCGAAAATTCAATTGAGTTATTCCCCGGCTTTTAAATAGCGGTATACCGCTTGACGACTAATACCGAATGCCTGACCTAATGCCATTTTTGAAGGATATTTCCCTTCCTTCCATGCTTGTCGTAAAGCTTCAGCCTGCTCAGGTTTCAATTTATGTACCCGACCTTTGTACTTCCCTTGAGCTGATGCCAGTTTAATTCCTTCCTTTTGCCGCTCCAGAATAATCTCACGTTCGAACTGTGCAAAAGCACCCATCAGTTGCAGCATCAAATTATCCATCGGAGTGGATTGGGCCGTAAAAGTAATATTTTCTTTTACAAACTGGATGGAGATCCCTCGTTTGACCAGTTTATCTACTTCAGTCACCAAATCTTTTAAGCTTCGCGCAAAACGATCCATGGAATGTACTATCACCTGGTCTCCTTCCCGGACATAATTCAACATTTCTTGAAATTTCGGTCGGTCGGTATTTTTACCTGACGCACGATCAACAAAAATCCGGTCGACTTCAATTCCCTCAAGTTGACGTCCAGTGTTTTGCTCGACAGAACTGACCCGGACATACCCTACTTTTTGGCCTTTCACTTTTTCACGCCCCAATTGAAGAAAAATGAACAATTTCGTAAATTATAAATTTTTAATACCAAAGTTACATGTTATATATGATTAAAAATCATTTAAATGGTACATAATTTTACGAACTTTTAGGCTGTTACTTTAGGGTGTAGTCTAAAGTAACAGAATGAATATTCTGCCCCCGATAGAAACAGCCGTACTCAGGGGGGAGATTTTTTTGATGTGCAGGTGCCGAATAGACTAACCAAAGCAAATAAAACTGAAGAATATGAACTTAATGCTAATTCACTATATGAAAATGAGGTAATAAGAAATTTTAAGTCAAAAGGAATAAGATAACCTAGCTTAAAAAAAATACCAATTATTAGGGGTAATATTGCTAATACAGGAATAATATTAATTATTTTTTTAAAGTGATTTTCATTAATTTCAATCATAATAAGTTCATTTCCCCATTAAAAATAAAAAAACATAAAGAAAAATTAAGATACATAGACTCAAATTTAACTAATAAATCAATATAAATTATTAGAATTTTAAATTTGAGTTATATTGAAATTTAATTTTATTTAGTTGCCCTATCTTCATATTTTTTAACATAAAACTTTCCTAATCTACCGCCAATATCTGGTACATAATCAGGATCATCCATTCTATTTAATACATCAAGTAACTTTCTTAAAACGTCATACCAAGCTTCATCTCTATCTGCAAAATTATAAATAGGCATAGCTTTCTGTGGTGCAGCTTGATATTGTGAAAGAATTCTAATGCGTTCCCACATACACGGTTTGAGTATTATTGGGAAAATAACAATGTCTCGGCCTTGATAAGAACTTTTAAAAAGTTCTTTTCTCTCAATCGCAACCATTAGTTCTTTATTAAAAATATACTCATTTGACAGCCAATTCGGGCTAATTAACATACAAATAATATCACTATCCCATAAGTGTTTTTGAATTTCTGCATCCCATACATCGTTAGGAATTAGTTGGCTACAGTGCCAATGATCGATTAATCCCTCTCTTTTTAATGGTTGAAGATGAGTAATAAATTCTTGAACCTCTTTATAATCCTCAGTAGAGTGAGATATAAATATTTTTTTCATAGCTGATTTTTTATTAGTAAATAAACTAAAATCTGCTGAACGATAAATTTTATTTTTATAAGTAAATAAACCTGTAGGGTTTCCATCAAAATTATCTAGGCAATTATTTATACTTTCAACATCAACATAATCAATTTGATTAGGTGATAAAGCAAATTTTTTATACTCATAACCAATTAAATGATTATCAATAAAAGAAATTATATCTTTAAGAAAAACATCATTAATAGGTTGTCTGCTTCTAGAATAACTACTAATACGAATTGAAGGCTTTCTTAAGTCAGAATTATCATCTAAAGGATTGTTAGAGTTATGATCTAGTATTTCCCCTAAATCAAACTCAAGAAAAACTAAAGGTTGTTTTTTATTGCTTTGATTAGTGGCACTCATAGATAGATTTTCAAATAATACTGCTTTATTTTTCCATAATAAATAGTCAACATTTTTTGATGAAGACACTCTACTTAAATTATATTTATATCTAACTAAAACCTCAGTAAAAATATTCACATGATAAAAATCTTCAAATCTATATTCAATAAAAGGGATGTCAAATGATTCTAAAAAAAGTTCCTCAGATAATGTTGTTTTTTCATTAAGATAATTAGGAGCAATATAAAATTTATCATTATCTATTAAATTTGGTGCTTCAAAATAAATTTTATTATATAGCATAAATGCTGAAACATAATCGGCTAAATCATGGTTATTAAAGTTACTTAAGATCTCAATTATTTCGCTTCTCTTATAATAACCGTTATGATTTTCCCTATATAAATTTGAACTCAAAATATCATGAATAATTTCATTGAGCTTTGATAAATTTAAAACAGCATATCTAGATAATATATCAATTTCATCTGGAGATAAAGTATTGTTTTTATTGGATTTATTTAATTTATCTGGAGAAATCCAATAAATACTCATAGTAATATCAAGCCATTCTAGTATTTGAATAAAATTACCTTCCCAAGCAATGTATTTGTTTTCCTCCAAAAATATTTCTTGTATATCATCTATTGAAACAATGATTTCTTGACTCTTTTTAAATTTCTTATTTAAAGATCTTTCTATTTGAGCTAAAATTTTAGGATAACTTTCTTGAGTTGAATAACTTGTAATTATTGATTTTAAGTTTTCTTTAATCTCCTGCTTATAATTATCAAAATGTTCAGAGGTTAAAGGATGAAAATCATGGAATCCAGAAATAAACGGATATCTATTTTTTAAACTTAATCTATTCAGTTCATAATTTGTAAGACTTTTCTCATTAGATATGAAGTTAGGGTTCTGGACTAAATATAATTTTAAATTTTCTTTTTTTATTATTTTTTCATTTTCAAATTCTGTATCGAATACAATTTTTTCCTTATTTACAAAATAAGATACACTACCTAACCAATAATTTAATGGATATGTAATTTCTAGCTTACTCTCATTTTCAGAATTACATCTATTATAATAAGATCGCTGATAAATATATTGTTTATTGCCCCATAATAATATATATAATGCATTTGATGAAAAAAAACTGTAATGAGTATTGTGATAGTAGTCTTGACCTCCAAAGTCAAATCCCTTTACTTCAATTTTATTTTTTCCACTTATAAAATCAAAAGTAAAAATATTAACTCCTTCAGTACTATTTCCATTATATTCGTTATAATCATTATCTTCAGATTTCAAAATTTTATAAAGAGTAGTTTTACCTACCCCTGTGTTTCCTAAGAATATCAGTTTAACTCTATTTACAGTTATGACATCAAAAAATATATCTCTCAACTCCTTGTATTGATCATTTAATTTATCTTTTTTTAATGCTGATAGTATAAGGTCTGGTAAGTTATTTTTTTCTAAATTTACTTTGATATAAGTATTATCAGGTTTTATTTCAAATATTTTATATGGTAGTTTCAAAAAGTTAATAAGATTATTCCCTACATTTAAAGCAGAAAAACTTTTAGGTAAATCTTTAATTATACTAAATTTTTTAATATTAGAGTTGCTAAAATCTATTTCTTCTATTTCTTTAAATTTACAATCAATTATAACTTCATCTATTGTTTCTAAATTATATTTCAATGATATTTTTTTGAGTTTATCATAATTTTTTTTAAGAATGAAATTTGTAAATTTATTTTTTTCTAATTCTATTGATAATATATTCTTGGGATCAATACCCTCTAAAATATCAAATCTACTAATTTCCGATTGAATATTAATTTTCTCTAATGGGTTATTAGATAAATATATATGTTGCACATTAGGCATTTTGTTTATTATATTAAATTCTTTAATGTTATTATTATTAAAATTTAACTCCAATACTTCACTTAAATCAATAAAATCAAAATATTCTAATGAATTAATTCCTAAATTTGATAAATCAAGCTTAATTATATTCGACTTATCGTCAAAAATTACTCTGCTTTCTATTTCTATAATATTTATATTAGATACATGATCTACTACATAATTAATGACTTTATTCAAATGTTCTTCTTTTATTTTTTGTAGTGCTTGGAGTTTAATTTCTTTTGGATCAGGTTTTATAAAAGTATGCTTTTTTCTTACTTCTACATTAATAGTTTTTTCTTTTTTAGCTGAACTAGGTAATCTTGTAGTACTTGTGGTCCTGCGCTTAAGTGTAATACGACCTTGATTTTCATCGACTGAACGCTTCTCTTTTATATAAGATACTAAGGCATCCTGTTCTTGGGTTGAAATGATGCTTTCAGCCTTACGTTGTGGTAATCCTGCTTCTTGTATTAGCTCTAAAATTCTATTTGCTGGACTCCCTACGCTTAGAGCTAGTTCTTTTACAGTCTTATCAGTCATGTTTTACTCTGAATTAAATTTAAAAAAATTACTATTGAAATCTCGAAATTTCTCGATGTGCAAACTCGTTAATATGTATAAGAATAATTTACTGCTGATTTACGGTCAGCTTCATATACTATTCCGCCAAAATTTACTAGATCCGCTGTTACATTTAAATGAGGATGATTTTTTGTGGGAGTGACACATTGAACAAATCTTGCTGGAATAAATTTAGCTGTATTCCCTGCTGTCCAACTATATTTGGATCCATGATGAGGTACTTGAACTATTTTGAGTGATTGCCAACGATTTCTCCCGAAATGTATTTCCATATCATCTACAACGTTACATGACAAATTTATATCGCCCGTAAGTAATGTTGCATGACGAGAGTTATATAAATTTGAATTCGTTTTTAATGGAGCAGCATACATGCATAAAGAAATATTATTTTTAGCTTTCCCAGTATGGCCAAAATGCTGTTCATAGCAGTTCTTTAATATTTTGCGCCAGTTTGCCGGCAGTTTATTTATATGTTGATTTAAACCTAATGAGATAATAATTTGTTCAATATCAGCCTTCACTATAGACAGAGCTTTACCTGACTTTTTGGCAAAGCTTTGTCCTCCTGACTTATAAATAAGACCAAGTTCAGAAAAATTCTTTTCTGCATTATAGAACATGAATTCAAATGATTTACTCAAATCATTAATTGGTTGAAGGTGATTTATCTTCATTACTTTAATACCGGAATGCTGAAACGGTATATCAAAGTCAAAAAATACCGAGACTGCTGCATCTGGTGGATAATCTTGGGGTACATCTGGGCTGTCTAATGAATCTTTATTTAGCGGTAATGTATCGTAATCTTGGGCATTTCTTCCTTCTACTAATACAATTTCACTTATCCGATTATCAAGACCATTAACTTGCAACCACTTAGCTGGGTTCAATTGAAATAGTGCTACTGAAGGCGTAATACCTTTTTTTCCGAGTATTGATATTTCTCGTATAGTTTGTGGCCATTCAGTATAAGGAAGTACTAACCTTTTCACATAAAAATTTTTCAGTAAGATCTCAAGACCATTCACATGATCATTATCAAAATGTGAAATTACCAACATATCAATCGTTTTAGAGGATTGAAACCAAACTGGTAAACTATTTACCGTATCTAGAATGATCTTTTTACTCGTAGAACCGCAATCATATATCCAATTAAAAACTTCACTGTTTCGTGCACTTAGTATTTGTCCACTAAATAAGGTTCCATTGCCTACAGCGTGAAAACATTTTCTAACTATGTGTGCCATTTATTGTTCCATCAACATGAATTCGACATAGGGTATGAAATAGATACATCAAAACATTGAACAAAATTGTTGATTGGAACTAGTTCATGAAGTAATTATTCATAAATTTAATATTATTTTCAATAAATTATTAATTTAATTAATTAAATCTCATATTTTTATTATGAAGTGGACTTTAGGTGAACATAAGTTAAATAAATAACACCTGCTAACTTGTTCATTATTTCTGATATAGATTAAATCAGGTTTTATTATCTGTCAAATTAGTAATGCACTTTTATGTTTGCTTCAGTTAAATAGGTTTTCTTTAAGGTCTTATTCTATAAAAAGAAAGGTCTACATTTTAAGACACCAAATCAAATGGCAGAAGATTTTTACAAGTCGGCTGCCTAGAATCTCACAAGTGAATGTCTCCTGCTATTTCAGCACACATCAATGTTAATTACGTTTAAATTCCAACCCTCTCATTTTTCAACTAGCTCAGGTTATAATGATGGCCTCCCAAAATATGGTTGATCTATTATGAACGCCTCCAATGACCCTCTACACGGCAAAAAACTTGCTGACATTTTGGATGAATTATTAGATTACTACGGTGGCTTTGAGGGCTTAAGTCGTAAAATTGAAATTAGATGTTTTTGCATAGATCCAAGTGTTAAGTCATCATTGCGATTTTTACGTACCACACCATGGGCACGTGAAAAAGTAGAAAGCTTATATTTGTATGTCTTATGCCAAAAAGCCAAACAGAAATCGTAGCTTTCAAAACCCCAACCTCAGTCTAATATTTTATACCAAACAGTAAACTAAACCTATTGAATAGCCAATGATTTTGTAGACACCTTTTAATTGGTGGTGGGCTGCCACCACTCTCCTAGCAAAATTTAGTCTATATCCCTATGGTTTATTTAAAAACTTATTTTCTATCTTTACTAGGCTGTATGATCAAAATCATACTGGCACTCAACACTGTAAATTTGAGAATGAATCTGTAAGTACAGAGTCACTCCCTATCGCTAAAGATATTAGAAATAGCTACATAAAGTTTATTTCTAGCTTATTCAAATTTGTCGTTAAAATTAGGTTTTACTACGGATGAACAATAATTTTTACTGCAGACTCATTATTATGAATCAGTGTTTCAAAGCCTTTAGAAACAAGATCATCTAATGCAATACGTTGGGTAATAAAAGGTTCTAGATTAATCTTACCTTGCTCGACTAAGCGGATGGTTTCCTGATGGTCATTTACATAAGCAATCGTGCCACGAATATCTAGCTCTTTCATAACCACACTATGCACATTAATTGTGGCAGGATGGCTCCAAATCGAAACGATAACGACCACACCAGTTGGTTTCATCGCCGCCACCAGTGTATCCATGACTTTATTAACACTACTACATTCAAAAGCGACATTAACACCACGGTCTTCCGTAATTTTCATCACTTCAGCGACCACATCAACCTTAGATGGATCTAGCACATAATCTGCAACACCCGCTTCTATCGCTTTTTCTTTACGCTTTGCACTCAATTCAGTAATGATGACCGTGAGACCTTTAGCCTTTAAAATGGCTGATAAAAGTAAGCCTATAGGGCCTGCTCCACCAACCAGTGCTATATCGCCAGCTTTTGCACCACTTCTGACATAGGCATGATGACCGACAGATAAAGGTTCTATCAATGCGGCCTGATCTAAGGGAATATCATTTGAAATAGGATGTACCCAACGTCGTTGAACTGCAATTTTTTCAGAAAGACCGCCGCCACGTCCGCCTAAACCAATAAAGTTCATATTTTTTGATAAATGATACTTATCATTCAGGCCAGTCGGGACATCATCCGCAATAATATAGGGTTCAACTACGACATGTTGTCCAATTTGGATATCGTCTACACCCTCACCAACTGCATAAACTACGCCTGAAAATTCATGTCCCATTGTTACAGGTGCAGATTCTCCCGAAATTGGGTGTGGATGACCACAAGGTGGAATAAAAATAGGGCCTTCCATGAATTCATGTAAATCTGTACCGCAAATACCGCACCATGCAACTTGAATTCCCACTGTGCCTGGAAGTACTTTCGGTTCAGGGATATCTTCAATTCGAATATCCCCTCGATCATAAAAACGAGCTGCTTTCATTCTGTATTCCTTATGTTGATATTAACGGTAAACCATTCCACCATCTGTCAAAATAGACTGACCTGTAATGTAGTTTGCATCCTCACTGGCTAAAAATGCAACTAATGCAGCCACGTCATCTGGTGTTTCAGCACGTCCTAAAGCAATACCATCTACATATTTTTTATACGTTTGACCAATTGGTGCACCTGTAATTTCAGAGAACCGCTGATCTATTTCGACCCACATGTCTGTGCCTACAACACCTGGGCAATAACTATTTACAGTAATTTCAGCACTGGCATATTCTTTAGCCGCTGCTTGCGTCAATGCACGAACTGCAAATTTAGTTGCCGAATAAACACCGAGTAAAGCAAAACCTTCATGACCTGCGATTGAGCATGCATTAATAATTTTTCCAGCCTGTTGGCGTTGTTTAAATTTATTTGCTGCAGCTTGAATCCCCCAAAGTACACCACCGACATTGATGTTCATAATTTGGTTAAATTCATTCGGTGTTACTTCTGCCAAAGCTTTAACTTGTGCAATACCTGCATTATTGATCATGATATCAAAACCATTAAGTGTCGATTCGGCATGATCAATTGCATGACTGACTTGTATTGGATCTGAAATATCCGCAATAAATGTAGTGGCTTTTACGCCAAAGGCTTCAACCTCTTTTTGAACAACATTTAACTTTTGTTGATGAAGATCGACCAAAGCAATATGAACACCTTCTTGCGCTAAACGTAAGGCAATACCACGTCCAATTCCTTGTGCTGCACCCGTAATTAATGCAACTTTATTGTTTAAACCCCTAGGCATGTTGCGACTCCTTAGATATGAGTTGCACGTTGCATCGCAGACAAGACCGACTCATGCATCGCCTCAGATAAAGTAGGATGAGGGAAAATGACCTGTGCTAAGCTTTCATCCGTAGCTTCTAGGTATTTTGCGATCGCAAAACCTTGGATGTGTTCGGTGACTTCATGCCCAACCATGTGAGCACCCAACAATTCACCCGTTTCCTGACTAAAAATGGTTTTAACAAATCCTGCGCTATCGCCCAAAGCCAATGCTTTACCATTCGCTTGTAAGGGAAACTTACCCACATTGATATTCAAGCCCGCAGCTTTCGCTTTCTGTTCTGTCAAACCAATACTGGCCACTTGTGGATGGGTAAAGATACACCCCGGAATTTGTGTACGGTCTAAAGCATGTACATGACTTAGGCCTGCAATTTTTTCCACACAAAGAATGGCCTCATGACTGGCTTTGTGTGCCAAACAGGGTGCACCTGCGACATCACCAATTGCATAAATGCCCACTACATTGGTTTTACAGCATGAATCGACTTTAATAAAACCATCCTCAAATTCAATGCCCAAAGCGTCTAGGCCAAGATTTTCAGCATTCGGTTTCACGCCAATAGCTGAAAGCACCTTTTCAACAGTAATGATTTGCACACCTGTGGCAGTTTCAATATGACAATGTACTTGAGCCTGATCAGTTTCTATTTTTTTTACAGTCGCTTCGGTTAAAACCTGCATACCCTGCTGTTCAAATTGCTTTTTTACATACTTCGAAACTTCAATGTCTTCGCTAGGGAGAATCTGCTTTGCAATATCAACCAAGGTGACTTGGCAGCCTAAGTCTTGGTATAGGCTTGCAAACTCACTGCCTATAGCCCCCGAACCAATGACCAGTAAAGATTTTGGTAATTGTTCTGGAACTAAAGCCTCTTTATAACTCCAGACCTGATGGCCATCTACAGGAATATGAGGCAAATTGGCCGCACGTGCACCTGTTGCGACAATAATATGCGGTGCAGAAATCTGCTGTTTTTGACCATTCGCATCTGTAAGCTCTAATTGCTCTTTGGCAATAAACTGGGCTGCTGCGTTAAAAACAGTGATTTGATTTTTTTTCAATAATTGACCGATACCTTGCACCAGTTGCTCAGAAACCTGTCTGCTATGATGGACCAGTTTTTGAATGTCAAAATCAATCGCGTTAAGCGTAAAGCCAAACTGCCCAGCATGTTTGAACTGCTGCGCAAGCGCAGCCCCGCTCAATAATGCCTTAGTTGGAATACATCCCCAATTAAGACACACTCCGCCTAAGTGTTGTTTTTCAACGATTGCCGTTTTTAATCCCAGTTGCGCTGCGCGAATCGCAGCGACATATCCTCCAGGACCAGCACCAATAACCACAAGATCAAATTGTGTATCTGACATGGCTATTCCTCCTACACCAAAATCAATGCAGGATTTTCAACAAACTGCTTAAATGCCGATAGGAATTGAGCACCCAACGCACCATCAATGACACGATGATCACAAGACAATGTTGCGGTCACCATTTCACGAACAACAATCTCATCATTTTCGACGACAGCACGTTTCTCTGCTGCACCTAAAGCCAGAATTGCACCTTGAGGTGGGTTAATAATGGCATCAAACTGTTGAATACCAAGCATTCCCAAATTGGAAATACTGAAACTGCCGCCTTGAAACTCATCAGGTGCTAATTTCCCAGTTTTGGCGCGTGTCGCCAGATCACGCATATCATTGGAAATTTGCGCCAAAGATTTACGGTTCGCTGCTTTAATAATTGGTGTGATCAGCCCGTTTTCGATTGCCACAGCAACCGAAATATCAGCCTGTTCAAACTGTAAAATTTGCTGATTTTCTTCATCAAACTGAACGTTAACCTGTGGAACTTTGATCAGTGCAGCCGCAGCCGCTTTAATCAGCATATCGTTAATGGACAGCTTGACTTGCGGTACGGTACTGTTAATTTGCTGACGCAAAGCCTGAACCGACTCAACATTTAAGTCTATCGTTAAGCGAAAATGTGGTGCATTGCGTTTTGCCGCTTGTAGCCGTGAAGCGATTGCTTTACGCATACCATTCATAGCCACAGCGGTAAATTTTGCTGACTCTGTTGGATGCGCATGGTTAGCATGTTGAGCTTGTACAGGGTTTTCACGTTGATATACAGCTTCAACATCTTCCTTGCAAACTCGTCCACGTGAACCCGATGCACGACAATCATGCAAATTAATACCCCATTGTTTTGCTAAACGGCGGGCAACAGGTGTTGCTAGAACATAACTATCATCTGCTTTAGATTTCGCGGCTTTCGTACTGGCTTGATGACGCACATCTGGCCAAGAACCACCAGCAGCTTGAACTCCGGTCTGAACATCGTGAACACTAATACGACCTTCACGTCCAGAACCAGTAATCTGAGACAAGTTTACATTATGCTTTTCAGCCAATTTCAAGGCATGTGGCGTTGCAAAAATATCATCGCTTTGTTGGAAGCCTTGTAACGCAGCAGGAATAGAATATCCGCCCTGAGCCACAGCTTTTGATCCATTACCAACACTGTTCTGTTTAGGAGCAGCTTGTACTTTGGTTTCAACTTGAGCTACAGCTACTTTTTCAGGAACCGCTGCTACCGCTTTATTTTCAGTTACAGCAGGTGTTCCACCTAAGGACTGTGCAAATGCTTCAACTTCTGCATCGGAAACTTGAGCGTCTGCACAAATTGCAATGACTCCTCCTACGACCAGCGTGTCACCATCTTTAGCAATAATCTTTCGTAGCAAGCCATCGAAAGGCGCTTCCAGAACATTGACGATTTTTGTGGTTTCAATTTCACAAATTTCCTGTCCTTTACTAAATTGAGTACCTTCTTGAATCAGCCATTGGGCAATCGTGCCCTCTTCCATGGACAAACCCCATTTTGGGATTTCTAAGGTTTTAATTTCGCTCATCCTAAGCCTCCAACGTCTTACGTACAGCCTGTTCGATGCGTTCTACACTTGGTAGCCATTCTTTTTCTAATACTGGTGAAAATGGTACGGGTGAGTGTGGTGGAGTGACTAACTCGATTGGTGCTTTAAGAAAATGAAAGCCTTTCTGTGCAATGAGTGCAGCCACATCATGTCCGAAACCGCAACGCGCCGCAGATTCATCTACAATCACCACACGACCTGTTGAAGCCACAGACTCTAAGATGCCATCTTCGTCTAATGGAGAAATGGTGCGAGGGTCAACCACTTCAACCGAAATGCCTTCTTTTGCGAGCTTGTCAGCAACTTCATTGGCACGATGCACCATCAGGCTTAAGGCAATAATGGTGATATCTGTGCCCTCACGGGTGTAATTTGCGACACCAAAAGGAATAGTGTAGGCCTCATCTGGCACTTCGCCCTTAATGTCGTACAACAACTTGTGCTCACAAAAGACTACTGGATCGTCATCTCGAATGGCTTGAATCAACAACCCTTTCACATCATAGGCACTTGAAGGCACCACCACTTTTAAACCAGGCACTGAGGCAAACACGTTATATGGCGACTGAGAATGCTGCGCTGCTGCGGAAAAACCTGCACCGATCATGCCTCTTACAACGAGTGGCGCTTTGGCTTTGCCACCAAACATATAGCGGAATTTAGCCGCTTGGTTATACAGCATGTCATAACACACGCCGTAAAAATCCATGAACATTAAATCTGCCACAGGTCTTAAACCGGTTGCAGCAGCACCTGCCGCCATACCAATAATCGCCGATTCTGTAATCGGGGTGTCAATGACTCGCTCAGAACCAAATTCAGTCCATAAGCCTTTGGTTACACCAAGTACACCGCCAAAACCTTCCAGTTTATTGTCATCTGTATTTTTGCCACCATGCCCACCACGAACATCTTCACCGACCACAATGACACTCGGATCTCGGCGCATTTCTAATTCAATTGCTTCTTTAATCGCGTTTCGATAACTTTTATTTGGCATTTTTCTACTATTCCTTTAGTAAGAGACGTAAACATCAGTAAGTAACTGAGAGACTTCTGGGTACTGAGCTGCGCGTGCTTTTGCAACGGCATCGTCTACATTGGCTTTAGACTGGGCATCAATCGCATCCAGTTTGGCTTCGTCAATTTTATCCTTGACTTTTTCACGGAATATTTTCAATGGGTCTTTATGTTCTTTGACATAATCCAGTTCTTCTTTGGAACGAATAAGCCCCGGATCACCTTCAAAATGTCCATAAAAACGGTTGGTTACCGTTTCAATCACACTCGGACCTTCACCACAGCGGGCACGTTCAATGGCTTTTTGTGCAACTTCATACACAGCAAAAAAGTCTGTTCCATCTACTTTTTCAGCGGGTAAGCCAAAACCTGCTGCTCGGCCTGCAATGTCTTTACTGCCTACGGCATAGTCGTGTGCAGTGCCTTCACCAAAACCGTTGTTTTCAAAAACAAAAATGACAGGGAGCTTTAACACGACAGCCATATTAATGGCTTCAAAAGTTAAGCCCTGATTTGACCCGCCATCACCGGTAAAAGATAGACCAATCCCACCATTTTTCAGTGTTTTAGCACTTAAAGCTGCCCCAATAGCCAAAGGTGGACCACCACCCACAATACCGTTTGCACCGAGCATGCCTTTATCTAAGTCCGCAATGTGCATTGAGCCGCCTTTACCACGACACAAACCATCATCTTTGCCAAAAATTTCTAACATCATGGCATGAATGTCACAGCCCTTAGCAATACAATGTCCATGACCACGATGCGTTGATGTAATGAAGTCCTTGTCTGTTAAATTTTCACAGATCCCTACGGCAACAGCTTCCTCGCCGCTATATAAATGGATGAAACCGGGAATATCACCTGTATTATTTTCATCGTGAAGTCGATCCTCAAATTCACGAATGTCGCGCATTCTTTTGTATGCTGCTAGCAATTGCTCTTCCGTTAATTGCATATCTTTGTTCCTTATTAATTACGCTTAAAAGAAAATCCAAAAATTAATGGTTGAATTTTTAAACCGTATATTTATATAAATATATTTTTATTTAATTTCATATTAGACTAAAAAAATATAATGCATAAAAAGATGAGAAAAATATTAAAAACAGAAGGTTAAGAACTTAAAAAATTTTTTAAAATTTTACAGTAGTTCAATCACATATGAAAACAAACCTTTAACCAACCTTTATTTTATATGATAAGTTTTTTGCACTGTTTTAATATTATTAAAGCACCTAAAAGAGCTTATTTAATATCGGGATCTATATTAATTATTTTAAACGATGGAGTGTTTGTAATGGATTTAAATAACACAGTATTAACTGGAAAGAAGCTACGTGGCGCTGAAAAAATGGCGCGTATTCCAATTAAAGTTGTTCCAACGGAAACGACACCGAAAAAGCCAGAATGGATTCGGACTAAAATTAGTCAACCTGAGGAAGTTCAAATCATTAAGGATTTATTACGACAACAGAAACTACATACGGTTTGTGAAGAAGCGGCCTGCCCCAATTTGCCACAATGCTTTAGCGGAGGGACTGCAACGTTTATGATCATGGGAGATATTTGTACTCGACGCTGCCCATTCTGTGATGTCGCACATGGTCGTCCTAATATCCTAGATCCTAATGAGCCAAAGCATCTGGCTGAAACAGTCAAGAATCTAAACTTAAAGTATGTCGTGATTACTTCTGTTGATCGAGACGACTTAAAAGATGGTGGTGCACAGCATTTTGCAGATTGCATTCGAGAAATTCGTCAAACCAGTCCAGAGACTCTGATAGAAATTTTGGTTCCTGATTTTCGTGGTCGTGCAGATATTGCCCTGAAGATTCTGAGCCAAAACCCACCCGATGTTTTTAATCATAATATTGAAACCGTTCCACGTCTGTATAAAGCCATGCGACCAGGCGCTGACTATAAGCACTCATTGGATTTACTCAAAAAATTTAAACACTACTGTTCTGAAATTCCAACGAAATGTGGTTTGATGGTCGGTTTAGGAGAAGTCGAGGCTGAGGTTATTGTGTTATTAAATGATTTGAAAGATTATCAAGTAGACTATGTCACAATCGGTCAATACTTACAGCCATCTAAATCTCATGCGCCAATTCATCGTTTTGTTACGTTGCAAGAGTTTAAGCATTATCAAACACATGGAGAGCGCTTAGCGTTTAAAAATATTTGGAGTGCGCCATTAGTACGATCAAGTTATTTTGCAGACCGTCAGTATCATGGTGAAGCTGTGCCTAGCCCTTACATGAGCGAATGAATTTTCATCCTATTTACGTTTATTAACATTTCAGATGGAAATAGTCATTTTCAGCTCATAAGAACACTTTTAAAGTAACTCAAGGACTGGTAAAGCCAAAAGATATGATTTAACCAAGCAAAGATAAAAGCATTTAAAATTGAGGCAAGAAGAAATGACGTAAATGACTATAAATTTGGAAACTCATTTCTAAAATTTAAAAATATTACAGTCTCATCATAAAGGAATATGATATGAACCTGTTCAATACCGCATCTGCAAAAAATCTGCAAACAACCCATTTAATTAATCAACATACTGTACATGCCGCCCCTGTTTTAGCCTTACCTCCAGAAGATAAAACGTCTTTATTTCGCCGCTCTATCCAACATAATTATGCTGACTTACTCAAAATAGCGGAAGATTCAGATATGGCTATTGGTCTTACAGACCATCACGGGACTCTCTTATGGACATGGAGTAGTTCTGCAATGCTTTCTTCTGCCGAACAGGTTCATTTTATTGAGGGTGGGCATTGGTCTACACAGGCTGTTGGGACCAATGCGATTGGTATGACGTTGAACAGCCAAATATCAAGTTGTGTCTATTCTCATGAAAACCAAATGGACAGTGTTCGAGATTGGGTTTGTTATGCCGCGCCGATCTGGGATCCGACATCAGGGCAATTTCATGGCATTATTAACCTTTCCACAAAATATAAAAAACATACTCCTTTGGGGCTGCTTGCAGTTGAACGCTGTGCGGATTTAATACAACGAGCCATAAAGTTTGAACAGCAAAATTTTTTATACATTAAGGCGCTAGGCTCGCCTTGGGTTCAATTTAATGGGCATACCTTGAACTTGAGTCACCGTCAAATTGAAATACTTTGCATTTTAGCTTTGCATCCCCATGGCATTGGCTTAGAAGAGTTACACTATGCCCTTTATGGTGAGCGTAGTGTCAGCCTAAAAACCCTAAAGGCTGAGGTTTCACAACTTCGTAGCCTATTACCTCATTCAATTGAGGCTCGCATTTATAGGCTTAGCTGTGAAGTCCAATGTGATTTTTTACGCGCTGAACAATCATTAAATGCAAATCTTATTTCCAGTACATTCTCGCTATATAAAGGTAGCTTTCTCTCTAAATCAGAAAGCCCTTTACTCAGCACTTGGAGACATTGTTTTGATGCCCGTTTAAGCCAGTTGATCTATCAAATAAAGGATATCGATCAATTATTAAGAATTATTGAGCAAACACATGACCGAATTGATGCGGTACAGCGTTTATTAGAGTTATTACCACAGGACAGTATCCACCGTAATTATTTTTCAAATCTGATTTAGATTTGATCTGTTGCTTCAACTCTAAAGTTTTATTGTGAAGCAGATTGAAAAGGAAGTATGATTTTCATACTTCCTTTAATAAAACTTAAAATTGAGAACTAAATACAGTGAAGTCTAGTAATTCACTTACCCAGCTTTGACACCTAGTTTGTCGCTGCAAGGTGTATCCATGCCATTACTACAGCTTTAATAGTTAAAACCACCAAATCTTATAGGTCTAAGTTATGTAAGTATGATTTACCATAAGCGCACGTCTATGCCGTGATGGTGACGATAAATATTTAAGAATGCTGACAAGCTTCACCCACCGTTGGTGGTATAGAGGATCGGCATCCCCTTTCTTAAAGGGGTTTCAATGAGGTGTGAATAGCCTCCACTCTTCTAGACAAATTTAGTCTATTCTTAAGACCTTTTTAGTAGGAAAATATCTATTCATAGCTAGGTTCATGAACCAAATATTTTACAAGTTATAACTTTAGTACTCTAAGTAATTAAATTTGTTGTTTATTAAACATAAATTTAATTGTGAACTAGATTCTAGGTGAACATAAGTTAAATTGATATCAAGTGGCAATATTTTCATTAATATTGATATATGGTGATGATTTACTCATTTTAATTGTCAATATTTCTTATGCTGAAAGTATTCATAGGTTTCAATCGCAAATAGAATAACCGCATTTAATAATGCGGTTATAATTTTAACCTTTGATTGGTAAAGTTTTTAAATATTTTCCTGTTCATATTCTAAAATTGCTTCTTTTGCAATACGGAAACTATCTACAGCAGCTGGCACGCCACAGTAAATTGCTACTTGCAAGAGTACTTCTCGAATTTTGTCTTTAGGCACGCCATTACGTAAAGCTCCTTTAACATGTAGCTTCAATTCATGCGGACGGTTTAAGGCTGATATCATAGCCAGATTAATTAGACTACGTTCAGGTTTGCTCAGTTCTTCACGTCCCCAGACCGCTCCCCAACAATACTCCGTGACCAGTTCCTGTAAAGGTAAGTTAAAATCATCAGCATTGTTGATCGAATTATTGACATAAGCTTCGCCAAGTACCTGTTTACGAATCGCTAAACCTTTTTCAAATTTTTCATTACTCATTAGCCTAATCCTCCAAATAAGGTGTATTTGATTTCGAGATAATCTTCAATGCCATATTTTGAGCCTTCGCGCCCTAAACCTGACTGTTTAATTCCACCAAACGGTGCAACCTCATTTGAAATCAAGCCTTTATTAATTCCAACCATACCGTACTCGAGTTGTTCACTCATGCGCCACGCACGACCTAAATCTTGTGTGTAGCAGTAAGCAGCTAAACCAAATTCTGTGGCATTGGCCATCTCAATTGCTTGTTGCTCAGTTTCGAACTTAAAAATTGCAGCTAATGGTCCAAAAGTTTCTTGAGTTGCAACATCCATCTCTGCAGTTACATCGGCAATAATGGTCGGTTCGTAAAATAACTCACCAGCGCTGTGTTGTTTTCCACCTGCAACCAGGCGTGCATTTTTCTCTAAAGCGTCTGCAACGTGAGCTTCAACCTTTTTAACTGCGTTCGCATTGATTAATGGGCCGATTTCATTGCCTGCTTCTAAACCATTACCAATAGCAAATTTCTGAACTTTTTCATTTAATGCAGCGATAAATTTTTCATAGATGCCCGCTTGTACTAAAAAGCGATTTACACAAACACAGGTTTGACCTGCATTGCGGTATTTGGCAATTAAAGCACCTTCAATCGCTGCATCTAAATCAGCATCATCAAATACAATAAAAGGTGCATTACCACCAAGTTCTAAAGATACTTTTTTAAGCGTCTGGGCTGAACGCTGATAAAGTAATTTACCGACAGGTGTCGAGCCTGTAAACGTAAATTTACGTACATCATCGCTTTCAAAAATGGCATCACCAATTGTAACAGCATCACCTGTAATCACACTGAGGACTTCAGCAGGCACGCCTGCTTGTACGGCTAAATCGACCAAACCTAATGCAGTAAAAGGAGTTTCTGGGGCTGGTTTAACAATACAAGGACAACCGGCTGCCAATGCAGGTGCAACTTTACGGGTAATCATTGCAGCAGGAAAATTCCAAGGTGTAATGGCTGCAACAACACCAATAGGTTGTTTATTTACCACAATACGAGCATCAGGATAAGGACTTGGAATAATATCGCCATAAACACGTTTGGCTTCTTCAGCAAACCACTCTACAAAACTGGCTGCATACAAGATTTCACCACGTGCTTCAGCCAAGGGTTTACCCTGTTCGCTGGTTAAAATGAAAGCTAGTTCATCTGCATGCGCAACCATCAGATCAAACCATTTTTTTAAAATAGTTGAACGCTCTTTCGCAGTCTTATTTTTCCATACTGTCCATCCTGTAGCTGCTGCCTGAATGGCACGTTCAGCTTCTGCTTTGCCCATGTTGGGCACAGTGCCAATGATCTCTTGCGTGGCAGGATTATAAATATTAGAAGTATTTTGATTATCTGCATCACACCACTGCCCAGCTACGAATGCCTGTTGGTGAAATAAAGCCATATCATTGAGTTGCATACCGATTATCCTTGTAAAGTAGGTGAAGAGTTATCAAACTAATTTAATTTGATCAGCTTACACCTACTATCTATTAACTTTGTATTATGGCATACCAAAAAAATCTCGAAAATTTTTTCGGTTCCCCGAATGTTATAACTGGATTTAGAAATAGTAGAATAAGGTTAAATTTAATAATTTATTCCATTCATTATCATCACCCATTGCCAATGAATTCTGATTACCACCAATAAATGGATCATTCTTGCTCATAATGTATTCTGTAGTTAAAGCCAGCTTTTTATGTTCAATTGATATACCCAAAATATTACGAATAGAGTCTTTTGAACCTGCCTGATCTTTATCATATTGGCTATACATAAAATAAGGCGTAATGTTGCCAATATGCTTCACTTCTTTAAAAGCGTAACCAATATCCGCCGTGTAATACGTTGCTTTATTGCTCACATAGTATTCAGTGTCGTAAGAACCCATTAATGAAGCTTGCGCGTTAAGAACATCTTTATTGCTCACATCATTTTTACCACCCGTTAAGGTAAGCCCCAAATTGCCATAATTGATTTTGCTGAATAATGACCACGCATTACGATGTCCAGTTTCAGAGGTAGTTTTATTCTCAATATTAGAAGTCCAATATGAAGCACCAACTTGTGTATTCAGTCCTTCAACCCCTAAAAGTAAATCTTGAGTAATACGCCCTACCCACATATTTTTTTCTTGCAGCTCACTCTTGGTAGCATCATTTGAACTGACATAATTGGCACTATAACGCCCCGAGTCTTTTGTTGTACCGACATAATGCCCTCCATCCACAGCAAAGAAACCTACGTCAAATTTAGTCGAACTTGGCAATTCAAAGTGATAGTTTAGACCTAAATTATGTACATCTTCTAAGCCCGCTGTAGTATTGATACTGCCATATAAACTGGTGTTCCAGAAACGTCCAGGCCCAAATGCAAGGGGTTGCATACCCACCACCCATTGATCTGTCTCACTAATCTTGTAGCCGACATAGCCATCCACCAAAGTCGAAAAGTCGCATAAGGTGTCATATTGATAACAACGATATTCAGCATGTCCAAATAATTTGCCGCGTTCGTAATCCAATTTAAGCTGAGCAGCATCAAAACGGATTTTTTCGTCAGAAGCCGCTTCGCCATAATCTTTGTCTTGATAATTGCCTCGCACATAACCTGAAAATGTCAGTTTTCCGGTGTCCGCATTAGGATCCCCAAAACTGATCCCCGCATAACTTGGTATCCATGTTGTGAGCATTACAGATGCGACTGCCCACTGTAAATAATGTTTTTTCATGATATAGATTCCATTCCAAATTTAATTTTTACTGATGCGCTTTCACATTCATCTGAGGGTGTGACGATTTAATCTTTCCTAGATTAAATACGTAATACACAATAAAACTGAAAACCAAACCAACTATCCAAGAAATATCAACATCTTGAATTACATTAGCAAAGGGTCCTGTGAAGAAAGCATTGGTTAAAAAAGGAATTTGAACCGCAATTCCGATAAAGTAGGCAGTTAATGCTTTAGCATTAAATTTTCCGTAAATTCCGCCATCTTGGGCAAAAATAGATTGGATGTCGTAAGATTTTTTATTGATGACATAAAAATCTAATAAGTTAATTGAAACCCACGGCACCAAGATAAACAGTAAGGCAAAAATCACATTAAGGAAGAAGCTAATAAAGTTACTAGATGCCCACAATGCAGTAAACGTAGCCAGAATTAAAACAATGACTGATAAAATGATACGGATATTTTTGCTTGGCATCCATCGACCTGCAAAGGTCTGAATAGAAGTAATACAAGATAAAACTGCACCATACAAATTCATGGCATTGTGACCAATGATATTACAAAGAAATAAGATCATCAGTGCATAACCAAACAGTCCTGTACCTGATTTAACTGCTTCCATTGCATCTGTTGTTGAACCAATCGCTACCGCAACTGTACCGAAGCCCATCGCAAAGATTGTGCCCAACGATGCGCCCAAATATGTATAAATAAATGGTTTATAAATTCCGATACTTTTAGGTAAATATCTTGAGTAGTCTGAGGTATAAGGTGAAAAACTAATTTGCCACACAGCACATAGACCAAACATGGCAAACCATCCCTTCAGATTAAAAGCACCTTTGGCCAGTACTTCTGCATTGATATGTGGAATCATAATCATTAAGCCAATTAACAATGAGCCGCCCATAAACCAGGTGCCGATCTTGTTAAATTTATGAATAAAATGATAGCCAATCACACCAATAATAGTTGCTACAATTGCACCAATCACAGTTGCAGCTGGGATGGGAATTGCAGGAACAACTGTGTGTAAAGTTTTGCCTGACAAAATAATATTGGAAATAAAGAAACCCAGATAAATCAGCGTCGTAAATAATACAACCAGCAATGCGCCATAACGTCCAAACTGTGCACGGCTTTGAATCATTTGTGGAATACCGACCTGAGGCCCTTGGGCAGACGTCAATGCTAGAATACTTGCACCAAAAAAGTGTCCACAACAAATGGCCACTAATGCACTAACCAAACTTAAGTTAAATGTAAGCATGGACATTGCACCTGTAATTACAGCTAACGGTGCAATATTGGTACAAAACCATAAAGTAAATAGATCCCGAACTTTTCCATTTCGTTCAGAAGGATCAACATAATCAATAGAATGACTTTCTATAGCGAAAGCATTTTTTTCATTTTGGCTCATATCCTTAATCTCTCTTTGAGGAATTCATTTCCTTCAATTTCAATATATTAGTGAGAGTGACTTTAGGTTTAAAAAAACCTGCCTTGTCGGTATTATTTACAAAAAATCGAACAGAGCTCTGTCATTTCAAAACCACGACTATTGCTGCTCTGGTCAATTCTTCAGAGAAAAAAATGAAGTCTGCCCAATTGATACTGATTCAGTATCAACATATGCTCCTTTTAGGAGTGATGCTGTGCTAAAGACTAATACTATTTAGAATTCGACTTATTCATATTTTCTTCCTGAAAATCCATCCCTATTCAGCCCCTTTTGTGATGCTTTAACGCATCACAAAAGGATCGGCTATCGGTTCATCTGAAGTCCGTAACCAAACTGTTTTGGTCGTAGTGTAGTCCAACACCGCATCGGCACCTCCCTCTCGGCCATGGCCCGATAAACCATGTCCTCCAAAAGGTGCGAGTGGTGAAACCGCACGATAGGTATTTAACCAAACAATGCCTGATCGAATTGCTTTGGTCATGCGATGCGCACGGCTTAAATTGTTGGTAAAGACTCCAGCAGCAAGACCGTAAGGGGTGTTGTTGGCCTTCTGGATAGCATCCAATTCTGTGGTAAAACTCACCACCGATAGCACTGGCCCAAACAGTTCCGTCATAACACAATCAGCTTGCGGTACATCGCTGCAATCTAAAATTGTAGGCGGATAGTAATACCCTTCTCGCTCTAAAGATTTTCCGCCAATCAGTAGTTGTGCACCTTGTTGAAGTGAACTTGCCACCACTTGTTCAATTTTTTGACGTTGACGCAGTGTACACAATGGACCAAATTCAGTTGCATGATCATCAGGTAAACCAATTTTGATAGTTTGTACGCGCTCAACCAAACGCTGCACAAACTCATCTTTAATAGTTGATTCAACCAACAAGCGTGAGCCAGCAACACAACTTTGTCCTGTTGCCGCAAAGATTGCCGCAACTTGTGCATTTACCGCACTTTGTAAATCAGCATCGGCAAACACAATAAAAGGAGATTTACCACCCAACTCAAGCGAAACTTTCGCCAGGTTTTCAGCCGAATTACGCACAATATGTTTTGCTGTTTCTGGACCGCCTGTAAATGCAACATGCGCTACATCCGGATGGCTACTGAGTACAGCACCGCATTCAGGTCCAAAACCGGTAATCACATTGACCACACCTGCTGGAAACCCTGCTTCATGGACCAAACGCGCAAAAGCAAGTAACGGTGCGGGTCCTTCCTCTGAAGCTTTAAGGACAATACTGCAACCTGCTGCTAATGCTGGACCAACTTTAACTGCTGATAAAAATAATTGACTATTCCAAGGGACAATTGCTGCAATTACACCTACTGGCTCACGGATCGTCCACGCCTGCATATCTGGTTTATCAATTGGTAGATAGCTGCCTTCAAGCTTGTCAGCAATACCTGCATAGTATCGATAATACTCTGCGACATACGCAATCTGACTTGAAGTCTCACGAATAATCTTACCTGTATCATTAGTTTCATACTGTGCTAATTGTGGCGCAGCTTTCTCGATCAAGTCAGCGAGTTTATACAGCAATTTTCCTCGCTGTGAGGCAGTTAATCCTGCCCAAGCCTCATTTTGCAAGGCCTTAGATGCAGCAGCAACTGCACGATTGACTTCATTTGTACGTGCTTCTGGCATTTTTGCCCAGACCTGACCAGTTGCTGGATTAATACTGTCAAACTGTGCAGCACCATCCTCAAACTGACCATTGATATACAACTGGAATGGAGAAGTCATGTCTTCTCTCCTATGCAAATGCGGGCATAACCTGATTGATCATACGTTCTAGCGATGCTTTTTTGCGTTCAAAGCTCATTCCGGTGTCAATCCAGAATGAATATTCGTTATATCCCATGGCTTCATAGGCTTTTAAGCGATCAATCACTTCTTGGGCTTGACCAATCACATTATTTTTACGCATTGCTTCAGGAGTATAGAATGGATGTTGTGCCATTTCTTCCTTGCTAATTGGTGCAATTAAACCTTGACTAATCTCACGCTCATTTTTAAACCATGCGCCAAAATAGTTATAAAATGCATTGATTTCATCTGCGGCAAGCTGAGCATCTGCTTCACTATCTGCAACATAAGTATGGCGCAGCAACATGATCTCAGGACGAGGAACATCGGCAAATTTCTCACACGCTGCGTTAAAATGCCCCATCAATTTTTCAACTTCGTCATCACCGAAATGCAATGGCGTGACTTGTACATTACAACCATTTTCGACTGCAAATTCATGGCTATTCGGATCACGAGCTGCCACCCAAATTGGGGGATGTGGTTGTTGTAAAGGCTGAGGCGCTGAGGTGGTTTTAGGGAACTGCCAAAACTCCCCATTATGCTCATAATCACCTTTCCAGAGGTTTTTAACTGCAGGAATCATTTCACGTAAACGTTGACCGGCACCCCAGGCATCCATACCTGGTACCATACGTTCATATTCAAATGAATATGCACCACGTGCAATTCCGATATCTAAGCGTCCATTACTGATAATATCCGTCATGGCAGCTTCACCTGCCAATTTGATCGGGTGCCAGAATGGTGCAACTACAGTTCCAGTACCTAAACGGACATTTTTAGTTTTGTTTGCAATATCAGCCAGATTAATAAATGGATTTGGCGCAATGGTAAAATTCATTGCATGATGTTCACCTGTCCAAATTGCATGCATACCGCCTTTATCCGCAATCTGGCAAAGTTCGATCATTTCATCGTAGAGCTGCTTCTGTGTTTGTTGATCAGAAACGCGTTCCATGTGCACAAATAATGAAAAACGCATAGTTAAACTTCCTCTTTAACAATTTGACGAACCGTACCACTGGTTTGATTACCGTAATAAACACCATAAGTTTTCAGATGATTTTCTTTGCGATAGCGCATTAACATACTTTGTAAAGCACTATCTACAAAAGTCAGTTGATCTAGATCATTGAGATCAACAAATTGACCTTTATGCGCATCTAATACGGGGGTATTACATAGGAACGCAATATATTGTTGTTGCGTGGTCACATCATCGTAAACTGAGTAAATGAAACTCGGTGATGCTGCTGGCTGATAGGCAGCAAAGATTTTTTCCAAGGCTTTTTCTGCCCCATCTTTATCCACCATGAGATGTGGTAACGTCCAGCGACCATCTGCATTTTTATCGAGCAGAATCTGATTTTCATGTCCAATCAAAGCCATCATCATGACTTTCATGCTCGAGATGACATCAGTAGAAGATTTTGCTGGAGTGAAGTAAGCACCACGATAATAACCAAGACCTGCAAAACCTGCCGAAGCAAAATTTTCAACTTTACCAATTAGAATTGCATGATCACCAGCATCTACCATTTGGTAAGTCGTACAATCAAACCATGCACTGACATGATCAATAATTGGGTTTTGATTTTCACTAACAGACCAAGCCAAGCTTGCAAAGCGATCATCACTAGGACGAGCGAATGTATTTGAAACATCCTTTTGCTCTTCTGCCAAAATATTAATGGCAAAGTGTGAGGCATTTGCAAAATTATTATAATTGCTTGATGTCTTGGCAATGCTGACAAGCAACAAAGCTGGGTCCAAAGACACCGAAGCAAAAGAGTTGGCTGTAAAGCCTAATGGTGTTCCATCATCTTTACAGGTAGTTACTACCGTAACGCCTGTCATGAATGACCCAAAAGCATCACGTAGTTCACGTATTTTATTTACTTTATCCATTTCACTCATTGTTATATTCCTTCATCAATGTGTGGAGCTTAAACGTTCGTTTCAAGCCATTTCTGCATTGCATTATTCACTTTATCTGGTGCCGTCAAGTTCACCATATGACGTTCATTTTCAATGACTATAGCTACGCCATTTTGCGCCAGACTTGCCATTTCCCTTGCCATTTCTGCGGTTGAGTTAGGGTCATGAGTACCCGTTAAAACCAAAGCAGGACATGCGATCTTAGACCATTCATCAGCGTAGACTTCATCACCACAGGCAAAAGCTGAATACGCTGTGGTATAACCTGACAAATCTACGTTTTCTAGCCACGATTTAACATGATCTGAGGCAATGCGCTCAATTTCGCTATCGCCAAACCAACGCTGTAACGGTGTTTCTACATCAATATGACCTGTCTTTAACTCTTCAGCACGCTTTATCACTGCATTCCGAGCCTGTGGCGTACGTTTATAAACACCATTCAATACAGCCATACGTTTGACTAAATCAGGTCGGGTTACGCTAACACCAGTCGTAATTAGCGAACCCATTGAATGTCCTGCTAAATTTACTGCACCAATATTCAGTGCAGTAATAAACTCAATGGTCCAATCGACAAAATCTTGTAATTTCGCCTCATCTGCCAATTTTGTACTTTGCCCATGCCCTGGCATGTCCACAGAGATCACTCGATAATGTTTCGAAAAGAACTCGATTTGTGGATACCATGCCGCTGCCTGCATTCCTACTCCATGGATGAGAACCAAGGGTTCTCCTGTGCCCTGCTCAAAATAATGAGCAATCCTGTTATTTGACAGCTGCTGGGTTTTTGACATCATGTCCTAACTCTTCCAAATCTTGATAACGGTCACCAATACGATGATGTGGTCGACCACCTGTAGAACCCGCAATCACAATCACAATCTCATCGGCAGCAGGTGCATCTGGAATTGCAAACTGTAAAGTTAAATAGTGAGAACGTCTGCCTTCATCATTTTTGTCCATCATTGGAACAAGAATGGATGCATTGGCGGGACCTCGGGTATTGTTAAATGCAAGGTAGGATTTCGCACCTACTGCATTGCGGTATGTGTTGCCAAAGTGCAAAGTATGAATCAGGGCAGATGCATGTTCCAATTCCCCATCTAAGCCCACAACTGCACTTTTACCAAAGGCTTCTACTGCTTCGCCTGAACCAATTTCATCAATAATAAGCTTCGTTAAATGCTCACTTAAAATCGGAGCAATTCGACGAATTTCTGGAGTTAAATTTTCAACATAACCTTGCCCTGCCCAAGGATTTTTAATCACTGCAGCAGCAGCAACCATTTTCAATGGGATTGTTGCCTCTTTGCCTCCATCAACATAAGTAGTTTCTACATGGAGCACCGTTTTACGTATAAGGTTCATTTTTCTTCCTTGCTTGAGATTTCACTTAGTAGTTCGTATTATGGTATACCATAATACATAATGAAAAAAAGACAAGAGTTTGTTATGCTCTTTTTATGTAAAAAACGTGTAACAAAATTTGTAAAATCAAATTTAGGAATATGATGTGTCTATGAGTCTTAAGATTGAAAATCCACCAGTCACATTACGTGAACTATGTTTGAATAAAGTCCGTAATGCCATTATTACTGGCTATTTCCCCTCTGGAAAAAGATTAGTTGAACGAACTTTATGTGAAGAACTTGGTGTAAGTCGGTCTGTAGTAAGAGAGGTAATCCGCTATCTTGAAGCCGAAGGCCTTGTTGAAATTTTGCCAAATAAAGGTCCGATTGTTTCACTACTAAATTGGGATATTGCTTCTCAGATCTATGAAATTCGTCTTCTATTAGAGCAAAGTGCGGTCGTTGATTGCACTCAGAACCTAACTGATGATAAAGCTGAACAAATTAAGAGTTTACTTGTTGAACTTGAAAAAGCATTTACTAATGATGATATCAATTTAATTATTGCGACCTCTTCAAAGCTCTATGAAACTATTTTCACCATAGCTAAACATTATATTGCCTGGGAAGTAGTACAACGTTTAAATGGCCGTATTAGCCGGCTTCGAGCCATGACCATGAAATCTACTCAACGTGAAATTTCAGGCTATCAACGTATCAAAAATATGTGTGAAGCTATATATCTTTATAAAGATTCGGAAATGGCAAAACAGGCTGTAGCGGAACATATTACTGAAGCGGCTCTGGTTGCCAAAAATATCTTAGACAAGTGATATCAATTAATACTTTAGAAAAACCAGTCTCACATTTATCAAACATAGGGAACTTTTATATGTCTGCATACTGGATTGCACATGTCACTATTCATGATATGGAAAAATATAAACGATACATGTCGATAGCACCTTTAGCCTTTGAAAAATATGGAGCTAAATTTCTGGCACGAGGTGGCAAAGCTACTTGTCTAGAAGGGGCTGAATATGAGCGTCACATCATTATTGAATTTTCAGATTTAGCCACTGCTCAAGCTTGTTATTATTCTGAGGAATACGCTAAAGCAAGAGCAGCTCGTGAAAATTGTGCTGATGTAATGATTACTATTGTAGAAAGTTTAAATTAAGAAAACAGGTGGTGTTTCAAAAAGTATGCTGGGCTTAAATGCAGCCATTATTGATGTAGAAGAAGGTTAAATCGAAAGCCTTAAAGTGGTTTTCTAACTTTTTCGAAAAATTACAGCTTCTCCTAAACGACCATACAAAGTTAAAACCTATCTTTGAAATATTAGTCAATTCAGAAGATGAAGATATTCTGAAAAAAATGGGAAGATTTTTCAGTCAAAAATTTTGGTCAAAAAGATCAGGTAGCCGTGAAATACCATGCCGCTGCAAGCAGCAGTGTAACTACGAGCGTGTCAGATAAGGAATGCTTGGCTGCAATGCATAAAGACAATCATCTAGCGGCAACAAGGTGCGTTTTCGAAAAGCAACAATTGCTGCCTCATCTTCAGGCGATAACACGCTTGAGCGAGGATTCTTTGGTCCGGTTGTCAGATCATCTACTGAAGTGCGTTTCTTCCATTTTGCGACAGTCGTATGATTGATGCCGTAACGCTTGGCCAGTGCTCTTAAGCTCTCTTGACTATTTTGTATTGCTCGACGCACTGCCTGTGTCGTTGTGGCGCTGCTGTGTAGAACTTGTCCCATAGTGCTTCCTTCCATTTATCTGAGAATATTGCACCATTAAAATCTGGGACTAAACACCTAGATACAAATGCTATTACGAGAGTCATTCAGCAATGGCTTTGTTGCACAAAGATTTGAAATGCAAAGCGCCCCTAATTGAGCCAAATTTAAGGCGTAACTTGGGTAAGTGGTCGACCTAATTCCGT
>NZ_JAMXXC010000030.1:0-29257 GCF_024129855.1 Acinetobacter lwoffii | reverse complement strand
TATTGGAGCGGGTGGTCGGCGATGCTCTGTTCCATTGTTCTTTGGCTTTGTGCGCTGCATCCAGGGCCAATTCAATGTCTTCTACAGAAGAACGCGGAACCTTTGTAAAGACTTTGCCATCTACCGGAGAGATGTTGTCAAAGTATTCACCTTTGACCGGAGCGACCCATTCGCCGCCAATAAAATTCTCGTATTGTGCTTTAAAATGAACTTTTGAATCAGGTTGATTAGGATCGACGTAACGCATATTTATTTCCTTTGCTTATTTTCGTATGGCAAAACCGCTTCTACAGCTTTGGTATAAGGTACTTCTGCACCTTATTTGATTAATATAACTGGTATAAGGTTGGAAAAAGGTTGGGGCTAGCATGTTCACGATATTTTCATCCATTTTAAAAAAATAACGATTACAGCGGATGTAAATCATGAATTGTTGTGAGAATAAGGAATGATGACAAAACAAGATTTGATGGAAAAAAGGCACAATACTGATCAGCTTCGGCAAAACAGCAGTTTGTCTCCCTTACATGCAGAACAGCTGGGACAGAGTATTGCCAGCTCCTGGCAACGTTCATCCTCGGCTGAAATCCCGAAGAATCGTTTAGCAGCACCGCTGACGGATTTAAAAAAGACCACTTCTTCCTCAACTTTAGCCCAAGCCCTGCAACATTGTGCTCAGGATTTAAAACATATTGCCGAGCAATCTTCTATGGTGCTGGCGGTCGGAGATATCGGCAGCACCATCATTTGGGCAGCTTCTAGCCCACAAATGCAAAGTGCCGCAGAAAGTGTACATTTTATTGAAGGTGGGCAATGGCGCGAAGAGCTAGTCGGAACCAATGCATTGGCATTATCCTTAAAAACTCAACAATCCAGCTGTGTCTTTTCCAGTGAACATTACATGTCCTCCATTCATGATTGGGTTTGTTACGCTGCCCCGATTATTGATCCCTATTCAAAACAGGTCTTAGGTGTCATTGATCTGTCGACTACCTGGCCAAAGCATAACAGTTTAGCACTACTAGCTGCGGAGCGCTGTGCTACGATCATCCAGTCGGCTCTACTAGAATGCCAGAAGCAGCGCCTGTTTATTCGAGCTTTTTCAGTACCTCAAGTGCTGTTTAATGGCAAGATGTTGGTTCTGACTCCTCGACAGATTGAAATTCTGACCATTCTAGCCTTATGTCCGCAGGGTCTGAGTCTAGATACATTGCATCAAGCCTTATATGGCGAGCGCAAGGTCAGTATGGGTACTTTAAAAGCAGAAATGTCACAATTACGCGATTTATTAGGTGGTATGCTGGGTTCCAGACCCTATCGTTTATTGGCGCATGTAGAGGCTGATTTTTTAATGACAGAGCAATCTTTAGATGCTGGGTATATCGATTCAGCCTTGAAATTATGTACCGGCGTATTTCTGGCCAAAACAGAAAGTCCATTTCTATGCGCTTGGAGAGATTGTCTGGAATCACGCCTGAGCGATGCCATTTTCAAGGCTAATGAAACCGATGTCTTGCTGAAACATGTGGCACATTTTCCTGAAGCGATTGATGCTGTAGAACGCCTGATTGAACTGATGCCCAAAAACCATCCCGTTCATCAGACTCTGTTAAAATATAAAAATCTTTAAAGCTGATGTAACTGTCGGTACAAAGCTAAACAGTTAAAATAGGAATATTCTGGAATATTAAGTATTATCCTTGCTTACTGTGAGTTTACTTATTAATTTAGACTGAACCTGATCCTAAAATTTTTATCAGTGGCTACCCAGTTTGCTGTTTGCCTAGATGCTTGATATCAGCTACGCTCACCTTCATGTCATTTGAAGGACGCGCAGTTTATTCCTCAGGGATCAAATATAATCGTAAGATAATACGCTATGAAATTTTATTTATGGCTAGAACGGGCTAAAAAAATAGTGGCATTTTTCTACCATGGGATTAATGTCGATATTAATAATGAAGGGGACTTCATAAAAAAGAAACACCCCCCGCTTTTATCCTCTTATGAAGGCAAAAGGATCAGCCAGGAACAGGAAAATGCATGTCTGCTCTTGGCACACTTCCTCAGGAAGTGAAACAGGGGCTGTTAAAAATGTAAGTCAGATACTTGGAGAGAATACTTACATTGAGGTACTACATCGCCGCTTTAAAAATATCTACCACTTGGGCATGGTTGGCTTTACGTGGATTGGTCAACATGCAGGCATCTTTTTGTGCATTTTCCGCCATGATGGCCAAGTCAGCTTCTTTTACATTTAATTCCGTCAGCCCAGATGGAATACCAATTGAAGCCGAAAGCTGACGAATGGCGCCAATCGCTTCATAAGCTGCTCCAGTTACGGTTAAACCTTCTGTATTCACCCCCATCAATTGGGCAATTTTGGCATAACGTTCAGGACAAGCAATCAGGTTAAATTCACAAACATGGGGGAGCAGAATTGCATTACAAACACCATGCGGCAAGTTGTAGAAGCCTCCGAGCTGATGTGCCATCGCATGCACATATCCTAAAGAGGCGTTGTTAAAGGCCATTCCGGCAAGATATTGGGCATAGCTCATGGCATCCCGTGCTTCCAGATTATCCCCATTCGCCACTGCCAGGCTAAGCCATTCGCTGATCATGGTAATCGCCTTTTCTGCACAGGCATCAGTGATTGGATTTGCTGCCGTAGACACATAAGCTTCTACTGCATGCGTCAAGGCATCCATACCTGTTGCCGCAGTCAGCCCTGCAGGTTTGGCCAACATAAGTTTAGGGTCATCAATCGCAATGAGTGGTGTACAACGCCAATCTACAATCGCCATTTTCACATGGGTATCGGTATTGGTAATGATACAGAAACGTGTCATCTCCGAAGCTGTCCCTGCCGTGGTATTGATTGCAATCAGTGGTGTCATCGGGACGGTACTTTTATCAATCCCTTCATAATCACGGATATGTCCGCCACCTGCAGTGACTAGACCAATGCCTTTGGCACAGTCATGTGAGGAACCCCCACCTAACGATACAATAAAATCACAGGCATTTTCATTATAAGCTGTAACTCCATGATGCACGTTAATATCAGTTGGATTGGGTTCCGCGCCTGGGAAAATATAACTGTCAACACCCGCCTCTTTCAAATAATTTGCAATATCATCTGCAACACCAA
This sequence comes from Acinetobacter lwoffii, assembly GCF_024129855.1. GTDB lineage: Bacteria > Pseudomonadota > Gammaproteobacteria > Pseudomonadales > Moraxellaceae > Acinetobacter > Acinetobacter lwoffii_L. Next base: position 26,103 of record NZ_JAMXXC010000030.1, on the reverse strand, counting down.
ATTTAAACAGCCCCGCATCAGTTACAATCAGCGCTTTCTTGGCACCTAAATTTTGTGCTTTTATCCCGATTTCTTTAGCACAGCCCGGACCAAAAAGTGAAACACAGGGAATATAAAAACCGTTAGTTTGATCTGAAATATTTTTAAAAGCCATGGCGTGATTCCTTCTACCATTAATTGATTATTTTATCGGTGACCCTCACCGTAATATAAGTATTGGATGAAGTTAAAAAGAATCCTACCTACCAAATACCTACCAATTTAAATTTCTGATTCTAGCCAAAATAATGAATCTGAAATATTTAAAAGTAGGTTGGCAAGGTTTAGCAGATACTGAGTAGATTGGTTCAATAGAGGGCATGTAAGTAGCGCACTAGGCTGTTTACTACTTTCTGATTTTAAATAAATACTAAAATGCTTTATTCATTTTTAAGATAAAGATAAACAGTACAGGGCTTAGAAATACCCATAAAGCCACAAAGCTAATACTGGAGCTAAACTGGGTACGTAATAAAAACATCGCGACGAATAAGAAAATACCCGCAGTGAATTTAGTGTGCGTAGGAAAATTAGCTAAAAAAGCGTAACGAGATTTTCGGGTTTTTAGGATCTGCTTTGCACTTACCGCATAAAAACCAGAACAGCTCAGCCAAAGCAGACCGATCACTGCAATCCATATCATGTTGATGATTCCTGTTGCGTAACTTTTAGTTTGGCGTGAATTTTATTGACCGCCTTTTGCTGAATAGGGGTAATTTTCTGGTGTAACAATAGGGCGAGAAGTGCCAAGTTCCACAGCATCAGATCGATTCGCAGAAATGGCCAGTAAGTTGTAAAAGAATCAATATAATCATGGAAAATGAGATAATAAATATTGATCAGCGGCAGCATAAAAGCAGTACCAATCAGGATTTTAAGCTGAATTTTCCATAAATATTGCTGCGGTGTTAAACATGCCAGAATGAAACTGCCGAGCCAAATACTGAAAAAACTATAAATCTCATAATTTGGTGCACCTACAGGGATGCTGATAAAACGATTCGCATAGAGATAAGCCAGCATGGCAATCGGCAAGCCAAGTATCATGGTGATATTCAAGCGGTTCACCAAATAATGTCCGAGATGAAACCGCGCTGATTTTTTCTGAATCTGGCGTTTCAGACTCCACAGCAGCAGACCGGAGGCAATCATGGCGCAGCCCAATATGCCAGAGAAAAACAATCCTAAACGTAAAGCAGGTTCAGCAAAACGTGCCATATGCAAACCATACATGCCGGCATTGAGTATGGCAATTGCACTTTCATTGCGTGTATTTTCAAGCAATTTTCCGGTAGCAGCATTTAAAATGAGCTGTGCCTGATTTCTGGTAATGGAATGATCTTTGAGCTGTGTTAAGGTTATGTGTGCCAGCTGGGTATTGGGCTGCTTGACCGTGATATTGTCAAATTCCGCATGTCCCCAGTGTTGCTGCGCCGTGCTAATAAAATGTTGAATTGGCAGCATCTCGGTTTTCACCGGAACCACAGAGTTGGCCAATACATTGACTGTGCGAATTTCTTCAAAATACTGAAAGGGATTGTCTGGATAGAGTTTTTTCATGCCGGAAGGCAGTACGATATAAAAGAAAATCGCCAGCCCGGTAAATGTCATGGTCAAAAAGAACGGCAGGGCAATCACTGAACTAACATTATGAAAATCCAGATAGGAGCGCTGCCCCTTAAATGCTCTTAAGGTAAAAAAGTCTGTCAGGATTTTTTTATGGGTAATGATTCCTGAAATCAGAGTCAATAACATGATAAAGGCAGCAATCGTCACAATCAGCCGACCAATGGTGTAGGGCATACCATAGAGCTGAAAATGAAAATTATAGAAAAAATCTCCCCCTTGGGTGGCCGAGAGGTTTAATTCTTTTCCTGTCGAAGCATCCAGGGTTTTGACTTCATAGCCACCATCCGCTTTTTGCCAGTAGACTTTATTCACAGGTGAATCTTGATTGGCGACTCCGATATACCAGTTTTGGGCGTCCGGTGCATGCTGCTGTAAATAGCTGTAAGCAGATTTTAAGGCAGTTTCCTGATTGACTTGTATTGAGGCAAATTCAGGCTGCATCCATATACTGATTTCATGCCGGTAATAGGTGACCGCGCCTGTTAAAAAGATCGCGAAGAGCAGCCAGCCAAAACTTAAACCTAACCATGAATGTAGCCATGCCATGGATTGACGGACAGATTTATGCATGGTTTAACCTATGAAGCGGGAGATGGTAAATAAGCTAAGGAAAGGAAGCAGGCTATAGACCGAAAGCTTTTTTAAACTCTGGATACAGAAGATGCCAATCACAAAACAGACATAAAAAATCAGGGCAATAACGGCGGCCAAATAGATGGATTCTGCTTTGGGCAGAAAAGCCTGTAGAAAGTAAGCCAGATCGAGTGCGATCAAATAACTGCACAAGTAGCCCATCCCAAAGCTCATGCCTAAGCGATAGAAAATGGCGAGTGGCTGCACTACAACAGACATCATATTTGGCCTTGAATAAATCTATACTGATGAAAATCTAAAAACTTAATAAACAAAACTTAAAGTCGTTACCAGATACTGTTTTTTATAGGCCTGCTGATTCAATTTTCCGGCCTTGTCTGCTTCTTTGCCAACTTCAATGACATATTGACCTTTCCATGGCGTGGCGATCGTAATCTGGCCTTGGCCGTTGGTGGTGTATTTTTTTAGCCAGAATTGCGGGGAAAAGACTGTGACTTCAACATCCGCAGCAGCTTTACCCTGATACAGTACCGTAAATGTATTGCTGTTGATCTGGGTCGGGACAATATCCAGTTCGGACTCTGCTTTCAAGTTTTGTCTGCCGGATTTGGCATGATAGCTCAGCAATGATTCTCCATAGATCAATTCATGAGTGAGCTGGACATCGGTCTGGCCTTGGGTTGCATAGAGCAAATGATCCTGTTGCATTTGAGGACTAAATGTTTTTTTGGCCTGAACGGCCTTTGCCTGATTGAAAGACTTGAGGGCACCTTGCTGCGTTTCTTTGAGCTGTTCACTATATTCACCAAAGAACGCATGAGTCTGCTGATTTGTGCCACGTTCCAGCCAAAGCATATGCGCCTGAGCTGAAAGTGTCATAGACAGTCCGAGGGTCAGAGCGATCATTTTTTTCATTTGTTTTACCTGTTTTTGTGTATGTAGTGATGATTTAGCCCTGAACATGTCGTCAAGGCTAAGTTTGAAAATCAGTATTTAAATTTCACAGCAACGCTGTAATTTGCTGGTGCACCATAAAAACCTTGCTGATTCGGGAAATTGAACAGATATTTTTCATTGGTCAGGTTATTACCATTGGCTTGCAAGGTCATATGCTCATTCAGCTCATAGCTGGCCATTAAGTTCACGAGCGCATAAGCATCCTGCTCAATGATTCCAGCTTTCTGGGTAATCACTCCATTGGCGGTTGCTTCAGGCACATCTAGATAGGTCTGATCTTGCCACTGCACACCAAGGCCCAGTTTCAGTTTTGGAAGTTGCGGCACCTGATAGGTAGTTAAAAGATTAAAAGACTGGGTTGGATTGAAGGTACGCGCATCACCGCCATTGATCAGATCTTTCAGGCTAAACTGGGTATAACCAAAGCTTAAGTTAAAATGGTCGGTCAGTTGTCCCGCCAAGCCAAACTCGTAGCCTTGGGAACGCAGGTCACTGACCTGAGTTGTGCGTAAAGTCGGAATACCATCAGAATCACGAAGCGGATAATTACTTTGCTCCGTTCTGAACACAGCCATGGTGGCGGTAAGCTTGTCATCTAGCCAAGAACCTTTGACTCCGACTTCATAGCTTTCACCTTCGATCGGCTTGTTAATGCTGCCATCATCTGCTTTGGTGGTTTGCGGACGGAAAATCGAGGTATAACTCAGGTAACCTGTATATTCAGGGCTAAAGTTATAGGTCAAACCGGCATAGGGTAAAACTTTATCTTCATCATAAATGGTGTCGGTCCCATAACTGCTACCACTGCTTTCAGCCTGAACATAGTTCGCACCTAAAAGCAGTTTCAGATCATCATTCAGATGCAGTCGGGTCGCAGCATAAAGGCTCTGGTTCTTCTGCCGGATATGCATTTCCCCACTGGTTTTCGATAGATCCCAGCTTGGTTCTTCTGGTGTAAAGCTGGCTAAATCTGTGGTCAGCGGATTGACAAAGCTGCCAGCATAACCCAATTCATCCAGACGATTTTTGGCCCAGACATAGCCCAATGAGGCTTCATGGCGTTGTCCCCAAAGCGGATAGGTGCCGCTAAAACTCAGGCTGGCTTGTTGTTCTTTATTGTCATCAATATACATGCCTGGGTAGAGGAAGATACCTGAAGTGCCATTTGCGCCAGGTTTTCCAGACAGAAACAAGAGTTTTGAATCACGTTGTGTGCGTTTTTCATCATAAGTCAGTTTGGCTGTCCAGTCGCCTGCCAGTTTTTGTTCAAGCTCGGCAAAGTAACTTTTAATATTGCTATCCCAATAGGTCCAGCTTGGGCTGTAATTATAATTCCGTGAGTAACTGAGCTGCTCGCCTTCGGTATTGATCAGTGGATTAGAACCCCAATTCACACCATTCGGCTTATGATTGCTTTCAGTATAGCCTGCGGTCAATAGGGTTGTGTCAGTTACATCTGCCTCCACAACAGCACCTATGCCGTTTTTTTCCAGTTCATAACGATCCAGATAACTGTCACCATTCTGTTGATAGCCAAATACACGGCCTCTGATTTTTCCATCCTGGGTGAGAGGAGAGGATATATCTGCTTCATAGCGCTGCGTATTCCATGAACCGTAACTGGCATTCAAGGCTGCCTGAAGTTCCTGAGTAGGGCGTTTGCGAATCATGTTAATGGTTGCACCAGGATCGCCAATTCCATTATTTAAGGCATTTGCGCCTTTCACCACTTCGATACGGTCAAACAAAAAACTGTCCGGATTATCATTATTATAATTATAGCCTTCGAGTGGAATACCAACGCCATCCACTAAAACATTCGAAATCTCGAAACCTCGGGCAAGGTAGGAGCTCCGTTCCGTTTCCTGATTGTTGACAATAATGCCAGGGGCATTACGCAGTACTTCCCGGGTATTATCTAAGGCAAAGTCATCCAGTTGCTGGCGAGTGATGACATTGACTGTTTGCGGCGTTTCCTTGAGTGGAATATTCAGTTTTGAGGCGGTTGACGAATTTTGGATGATATAAGCCTTACTCTGTTCGGAGCTGAGCTCACTCTGTTCTGATTCCGCTGTAACTGTAATCGTCGGTAATTGCTGAGTATCATCGGCAAAACTTTGCTGGGACACTAAAATTGCAAGACTAAGAAGAGAAAGCTTAAATGATGGAGGAACGGTATAAAACATTTTAGTTAATGTAAATGATAATAATTATCAGTAATATTATTGTTTAATATCTCTTAAAGCAATCTCAATATAATAGGAAATCCAAATGAAAAATGAGTTAATGATAGGTAAATCTACAAATAAAAGTTTAATGTAAGGAGTAGGGAACAATAAAATATCACTGTTAAAAAAAGATGTTATTACCTTACTTTTGTGCTCCTGAACCAATTTGTTTATATACTGCACTATAAATTTTCAAATCCTCAATCTGGAGTGACTTTGTTGCATAAAGGCTTCAGAGATAGATCTTTTCTAAGTTACTCGAATTCAAGTGACAACTTGGGTATGAGGTCGACCTAATTCCGTTAATTTATCGCCTAATAATTTAATGCAATACATTTTGGTTTTGACCAAACTTCGCCGATGATAGCCTGACCATTTCTTCCATAGTGTCCTGCCTAAACATTTAACGGTTCGAAGTAATTCATTTCGCTCTTGCGAATGAACTTTTGTAGTTTTCTAAGGCTTTGCATTTTTTCTGGAGGGAACTACCGCATATGCTTACCGGTCTGCAATGACTTGACGGCATTGCTTGGTGTTATAAGCCTCGTCTGTATAAACTGAATCAATCTGTTCATCCAACGGAATTTGATCAAGTAACTCCCCAAGGATTCGTGAATCACTCACATTATTCGTTGTGAGCTGAACTGCTCGTATTTGAAGAGTTTTAGCATCTATAGTGGGTATTGGTATGTTGAATGTAGTTCGGAAATTCTGTAATCGAGCCATGGCTTTGTAATAGGGTGGCCAGTGACATCACATATTTGTAGGCATTCAAGGCAGTTTCAGCTCGTAGTCCGCTCAGCATATTTTGTGCATCGATGACCTGTGTGGCGGTGCCCATATCTTCTTTAAAAGACAATTCTTGGATGCGTAAATTTTCCTGTGCGGCTTTCAAGTTTTGTGCCAGAAGTGCATCACTTTGCTGTGCACTGAGTGCTTCGCTATAAGATTTATAAATCAGATTTTCAATTTCTTGCTGGGTGCGTGCAGTGAGTAATTCTGTAGCAGAGCGTTTGAGTTCGGCAGCCTGAATATTCTTGTTTTTATCGATCCCGGAAAACAGGTTATAGCGTGCGGCAACTCCGACAATCCAGTTTTCATTTTGATCCAGACTATATTCGCCAAAAGCAAAAACATTCGGTTTTTTTGCCGCTTGCTGGGCTTTCACATTGGCTTGAGCCAATTGGGTATGCATGAATTAGCTCTACATGCTTTACATGTGGCACTGATGAAAGGCCAAGGTACACAATATTTATGGATTGATTCAACAACTCTGCCAATTTGTAAAAATCAACGTATTTAGCGTCATAAATCATTAATCCAAATTGCATCACATAGTAGAAGCTCAATGGGCTGGTTTTATGGCTGTAAATTACGTATTGCGATGAATCAATTTGGTGAAATTGCCTGTTCTGCTTTATCGAATGGACATGTTGCTAATATAAAAATGGTTGAGCAATTGGTTGCTGGTATAGAAGCAAAACTTTACGGGGATCGAGGTTACATCAGCCAAGAATTAAAAATTAGATTGAAAGATCAAGGTATTGATTTAATTACTTATCATCGGAAGAATATGCAGGCTATTCAACTCTGTGCATCAGATAAATATCACTTAAGACAACGCAATAAAATAGAAATATTATTCGGCTTATTGAAGGGGCAATACAATTTAGTGACGAGTAAAGCACGTAGTCTTCATGGATTTCTGCGTGGAATTTACGCCTCACTATGTGCATATCAATTAACCCATCGAAATAAGCCAACAATTCAAATTAAGGAATCATCGGCTTAAGCAGGATTCGGGTTAAATAAGCTTTCAAAAATAGCTTGATACACTAAAGCTATTTTAAGCAGGCAATGAATATGAAAGAAAACGTTAAAGAAAAATAAAAAAAACAGCGTATGATTTACTCAATGGAATTTTAGATGATGCAGACAAGATGATCCGTAATGATTGGTCACGTGCCGAAATACAAGAAATTTATGACTTGCCTTTAATGGATTTACTGTTTCAGGCACAGCAAATTCATCGCCAAAACTTTGAACCGAATACTGTTCAGGTCAGTACTCTGCTTTCAATTAAAACGGGCCGTTGTCCGGAAGATTGTAAATACTGTTCGCAATCTGCACATTACGATACTGATCTGGAAATTGAAAAACGCGTAGAAGTACAAAAGGCGATTGCTGAAGCCAAACAGGCCAAAGCTTTCGGTTCGACCCGTTTCTGCATGGGCGCAGCATGGCGTAATCCGCATGAACGCGATATGCCGTATGTGCTGGAACTGGTGCAGGAAGTCAAGAAACTGGGCATGGAAACCTGTATGACTCTAGGAATGCTGAATGCCTCACAAGCGGAACGTCTGAAAGATGCAGGGCTAGATTATTATAACCACAACCTTGATACCTCACGTGAATATTATGCCAATGTCATCAGTACACGTAGCTTTGATGACCGCTTAAATACGCTTGATCATGTACGTGATGCCGGAATTAATGTCTGTAGTGGCGGTATTGTCGGCTTGGGCGAAGGCGTACAAGACCGGGTCGGTTTGTTGTTTGAACTAGCGACTATGCCGATTCACCCGGGTTCGGTGCCCATAAATATGTTGGTTCCTATTGAAGGCACACCACTGGCCGATGTTGAAAAACTGGATGTGATTGACTGGATTCGTACTATTGCGGTAGCACGGATTATTATGCCGAAGAGTTATATCCGCTTGTCGGCAGGTCGTGAATCTCTCTCTGACTCTGATCAGGCACTGGCATTTATGGCTGGAGCTAACTCATTATTTTCAGGTGATAAATTGCTTACTGCCCCGAACAGTGGTGAAGGTAAAGACAAAGCCTTGTTTGCTAAATTAGGCTTAAAAGCTGAAGCTGCCAAGAAAACAGCTAAAGAATTGGCTGTAGATGCGATGCAACCTGCTTAATTAATCGTGTAACAAACAGGGATCATTTCAACTTGAATTGGTCCCTTTTTTATTGGAACAGACAAAATGAAGATACTGATGATTACGGGTTGGGGGCTAGGAACAGCGGTCTTAACCCCGTTTGTAGAACAGTTGCGGCAGCAGCATCAAGTTAAAGTATGGGATATTTTCGATCCTAACGTAGAAAGTCTTTTGGCCGAAAAAGTCAGGCAGGCGAGTTCGTTTGATGTCTTGATGGGGTGGTCTTTGGGTGGACAGTTGGCACTTTTGCTGGCTAATGAAATCCAGCAACAATTGAAAATTGCCAAGCCAGTGATTTGCTGTATGTCAAATCCCTGTTTCGTGGCCAACGAAGCATGGCCACAGGCAATGCCAGTTGAACAATATACACAATTTAAATCCTCCATACTGGCTGATCCAAAACGCGGGATGCAGCGCTTCTGTACCTTGGTCACTTTAGCTGGCGCAGCAGCGCGTGAACGTGCAAAATTATTGCACCAACAGTTAAATATTATTGATTTAAACTATCAGGTTAAGCATCTTTATCTATTGCAGCAATTAAATCTAGTGGATATCTTAAAAAATCATTCAGTCAAGATGCTATTTATATTTTCCGAGAATGATATGTTGGTTCCTTACAAAGTTAGTCAAGAATCTGTGTTTTTAACAACCCAAAATCTGAATTTGGTAAAAATACAGGGCACGCACGATGCCATCCTTTTTGATGCCAAGTTACTCGTTGAGCCAATTTTAAAATTTTTAGCCGATCTGGCTTAAGCAAAAAGAGATTGGTAGCTCTTGACGTTTCATTTTCAGATTTAACGCGCTAAGATCAGTTTTAGTTTTAATAATTGGGGTAAATTCTGTGCAGGACGCTTTTGATCAACAGCATATTTGGCATCCTTATACCTCCATGACACAACCCTTGCCATGTTACAAAGTTAAAGCTGCAAATGGTGCAGTCATTGAACTTGAAGATGGTACCCAGCTGATTGATGGCATGTCGTCCTGGTGGTGCACAATTCACGGTTATAATCATTCTGAACTCAATCAGGCCGTAACAAAACAATTAGAGTCGATGTCACATATCATGTTTGGTGGTTTGACTCATCAGCCTGCGATTGATGTGTCTAAACTGCTACTTGAGATCACGGCGCCTGAACTGGATAAAATTTTCTTTGCCGATTCCGGCTCGGTCGCGGTTGAGGTGGCGTTGAAAATGGCTGTGCAATATTGGAATGCACGTCAGCAACCACAAAAAACTAACTTTGTTACCACACGCTCTGGCTATCATGGCGACACCTGGAATGCCATGTCGGTTTGTGATCCTGTAACTGGTATGCATCAAATTTTTGGTTCGAGTTTGCCGAACCGTTTATTTGTTCCGGCACCTCAAAGCCGTTTTGATGGGGCATGGCAACCCGAAGATATACAGCCACTTGAGCACCTGCTGGTACAGCAGCATCAACAGATTGCTGCCATGATCATTGAGCCGATTGTGCAAGGTGCAGGCGGGATGCGTTTCTATCATCCAGAATATTTAAAGCAAGCTAAGTTGTTGTGTGAAAAGTACGATGTACTGCTGATTTTAGATGAAATTGCCACCGGTTTTGGCCGCACTGGAAAACTATTTGCTTATGAACACGCTCAGGTCACACCAGACATTATGTGTATCGGTAAGGCATTGACTGGTGGTTATATGACCTTGTCAGCGACCTTAACCACTCGCCATGTAGCAGAGACGATTTCAAGTGGTGAAGCGGGTGTGTTCATGCATGGCCCAACTTTTATGGCTAATCCGTTGGCCTGTGCGGTCGCATTAAAAAGTACCCAGCTGTTACTGGCTCAAGACTGGCAGACGCGTATTCAACAGATTGAAAGGACACTAGAACAATATTTACTGGATTTAAAATCCTTGGCACAAGTCAAAGATGTGCGTGTCCTCGGCGCAATTGGCGTAGTTGAGCTACATCAAACTATTGATTTGGCGCGTTTTCAGGCTGAATGTGTATGCCGTGGCGTCTGGATTCGTCCTTTTGGCCGTCTGGTCTATGTCATGCCGCCATATGTAATTTCAACACAGCAACTTGAAACTTTATTAAAGCATATGCGGGAGATGATTCAGCAGATAGAGGCAGTAGCATGAACCATCTTGAGCATTTCCAGCAGCAGCTAGATGACTTGAAACAGCAAGGGCAATATCGCCAGTTTAAGTCCAATATTTCTAGCCAGCCACGATTGCAACTCAATGGCCAAGAGATGCTGAATCTGGCATCCAATGACTATTTAGGTCTGGCATCCAACTTAACGCTACGTGAAGAATTTTTTGACCTCACGCCGATGTCTGAGCGATATATGAGTTCAAGCTCTTCACGTTTACTGACAGGAAACTTTCCCAATTTTGAACAACTTGAAGCACAGATGTCACAGGCTTTTGGACGTTCAGTACTGCTGTTTAATAGTGGTTATCACATGAATATCGGGATTCTTCCTGCGCTCAGTAATGCTAAAACCATGATCATTGCTGACAAACTGGTACATGCCAGTATTATCGACGGGATTCGTTTATCTAAAGCTGGCTATGTGCGTTACCGCCATAATGACCTGCAGCATTTGACTCAGTTTTTAGAAAAATATCAGTCAGATGAATCTATCCAGCGCATCATTGTGGTAACTGAATCAATTTTCAGTATGGATGGGGATGAAACAGATTTAACTGCTTTGGTGGCATTAAAACAGCAGTTTGCAAAAGTCATGCTTTATGTCGATGAGGCACATGCAATTGGTGTGCGCGGTGAACGTGGATTGGGCTGCGCAGAACAGTATCAAGTATTGGATCAAATTGATTTCCTAGTCGGTACCTTTGGCAAGGCTTTGGCTTCAGTTGGTGGTTATCTGGTCTGTGCACCAGTGATTCGTGACTATCTGATCAATAGCATGCGACCTTTAATTTTTAGTACCGCCCAGCCGCCACTATGTATGGCCTGGACTAGATTTATTTTTCAGAAGGTAGAGCAGCTTCAGGCAGAACGAGTACATTTGGCAGCATTGGCTGTACGCTGTCAGCAGGGCATTCAAGACTTGGGATATCACTGTCCGTCAACCTCGCAAATTGTGCCGGTACTGATTGGTGAGGCAAAACGCACCATTCAGGCGACTGAAATTATGCAACAGCAGGGGTTTTATGTGCTGCCAGTACGTCCGCCAACGGTTCCTGCCAACACCTCCAGACTCAGAATTTCCCTGAACCAGAACATTTCTGCGGATGAGCTGGACGCATGTCTGCAGGTGCTGAGGAGTTTGCCGCGATGAACAGCAAACAGATTGCCCAGCGTTTTGCTCAGGCAAATCTCAGTTATGAACAGCATGCGCTGGTACAAAGTACCGTAGCTGCAGAGTTGATGCATTTCATGCAGCAGCATGTGGCACAACCACATTTGCAACGGGTATTGGAAATTGGCTGCGGTTCAGGATTGTTTACCCGGCTTTTTATGCAGCATTATAGCTTTGATCATTTATTTTTAAATGACCTATATGTCGAAGTGAAGCAGCACTTCCCGGAATCTAATCGGCTTTTGTGGGGGATTGGTAATATTGAAACCTTGCCACTGCCGCAGTCTCTGGACATGGTGCTGTCGTGTTCTGCATTGCAATGGATCTCGGATTTAAAAGCATTGTTGCTCAACATTGCGCAGGCCTTAAATCCCTCTGGGCATCTGTGTTTTGCCAGTTATACGGACAATAATTTAAAGGAAATTAAGGCACTGACCGGACAAGGCTTGGATTATCTGCCTTTAGCGGAGGTCTGTGAACTGCTTGAATCCTTAGGCTTTGACATTCTGCTGCAGACAGAAGAACAGATGACCTTGCATTTTGAGCATCCGAAACAGGTGTTACAGCATATCAAAGCCACTGGTGTACAGGCGACGGCACAGGGGTTTCGGTGGACAAAATCGTCCTTACAGGATTTTTATACCGGCTATCGACAATTCCAAGATCCTGAAAGCAAACAGTATGCACTGACCTATTATCCGGTTTATGTCATTGCACGGAAGACAGCATGAGCGCACAGATTTATTTTGTCAGCGGCATTGATACCGCAATTGGTAAAACCTTTACTACTGGTTTTCTGGCCAAAAATTGGAATGAGCAGGGCATTCGTACCATAACCCAAAAGCTGATTCAGACCGGAAATGTCGATATATCAGAAGATATCGAACAGCATCGTGCAATTATGGGTTGTGGATTGTTACCGGAAGACCAGCAAAAACTGACCATGCCGGAAATTTTTACGTATCCGGCTTCACCGCATCTTGCTGCGCGGCTGGATGGGCGAGCCATTAACTTTGAACAGATTCATCAGGCTACCGAACAGCTGGCTGTGGCCTACGACTGTATTTTGCTGGAAGGTGCCGGTGGTCTGATGGTGCCCTTAACCGAAGAGTTCCTGACTATTGATTATATTCAGACACATAATTATCCGGTGATTCTCGTCACTTCAGGGCGTTTAGGCAGTATTAATCATACCTTGCTGAGTCTTGAGTTGTTAAAACTCCGCGGGGTTCAATTATATGCCATTGCTTTTAATCATGCAGATAACTCCAAAGATCCCTTGATCGCTGAAGATACCATTGCTTATTTAAAACAGTATTTGCAGCGTGATTTTGCTGATACGACATGGGTTGATATTCCAGCTTTAAATTTAGCCCTGTCTTCTCATAAGTAAGTGATCCGCTTGCAGCGAGGCTGATGTGAATGCTTAAATATTGAGGTTGCGCCACTGTAAATTGAATCTGATAGCCATATTTGTTTAACACCATTTTCATCAAATATAAGTCTAGCCCATGCCCATTTTGCTAGGGAGATTTATGCCAGAAACGCTGTCCCAAGTATGCATATCTTCAACCTTTGATTATCATTATGAATGATCAGCACACATGCAGCATAGCAATTGAAATGGTGTTTGCCTGTGCCTGCAATAGAGCATTGTTAAGTAGGTTTTTAAAGACGGTATCTAGTTCAAAATCGGGTAGGGCAATTCGGGTCAGGCTCGGTCAGTCAATTGTTAAACTGGGTTCAATTTCCGGATAAAGCGACTGTAAATCGGCAATCACCTGAGTCAGGAGCCGTGCAATTTCAATACTGTACTAGATATCACTCAGTACTTGATCGGTAGAGGAAAGTGCTAGAAGCTGTTCCAGTAGCTGGGTACATCGGCGGATACCAAGGTGTACCTGCTGCAAGCTCTGTTGCAATTTGGGCGAGCTTGCCTGTTGTTCTGCCATCAGTTGTGCAAGCTGAATATGAGTTTTGATCGCGGTTAAAGGACTACGCAATTCATGGGCGGCGTATGAACTAAATACTTTTTCATTTTCCGGATTTTGATTCAGTTTATGTATTAAGTGCTTAGAGTTTTGGGCAAAGGACTGTACCTTGGAAGGCATTACTTTGGCATCTAAGGTTTTTAAATAGTGAGTAGCATCATTCACTGATAAATTTGGCTGACTTAAAAGGTTGAAACTTCATCTAAGGCTTTAAGCTCTCGACGAATAATCAAAACGATTAAGTCTATACATAGCAATAAAGACAAAATTATTGGTATTAATACCGATTATAAAATCTTTTTGAGCAATTATCCACGTAGGAACATCCGCTCTGCTGCCACCACTTGAATATCCTCACGACGTAACACATAACTGAGCCTCACCTTGTTGCTTTGTACTAAAGCCAACTACTTGGTGGCTTAAATCTTTCGGTGCACCTCGGGTTTTTGCTACCACATGCTGAACGACACTGACGTCAGAGTCAAATAAAGACACTTTATAGGCAATCAACTGCTCTTGATTGGTGGAATGAAGTTGTTGGGCTAGTACATTTTCATCCAAGTTTTGCATCGGCAGTTGTTGAGTCAATCGAGCGACCATTGGATGGCTGAATCAAACCAAATTGATATATTTCCTTGACTGAGCAAGGCTTTATTGTAGGTAGATCAACTGGTTGTACGATAGATCTTGGGTGCAGACCTCTTCATTTAGAAATTATATTCCCCAAGAAGCTTTCAGTGGTAGGTTTGTGCAACAAAGCCTCTTGCAAATAAAGGCTATCAAGGGATTTATACATTGTATCCAAATAGTTTATGGCCATTAAAAGCAAAAAAGCACTAAAAACCAGATCTCGAGCTAAAACTTTATAACCAAGAAATCAATAAAAGAAGAATTGGGATTGAACAGGTATTTGGAACTTTGAAAACCTTCAAAATCCTTGCCGAGCGATATCGCAACCCTGGCAAAAGACTAGGATTAAGATTTAATTTAATTGTGGGAATCCATAATTTTGAGCTGAGTAAAAAGTGAATTATGAAAGAAATCTAATATATAAAATTTTAAGAGATTATAAAAATTGGTCATACCAAAAAATAAATTAAATCTTTTATATTGTGTTTTTGGGCTAATATTACTAATATCGCCAATACAAAATGCACATTTTATCTCTTAAACACTAAATTGGTCATACCAATTTAGTGTTTAAGTACAATAAACTGTTCAATCTAGTAGTTAAGCATTTCAAGGAGTAGACAATGCTTCAACAGTGGCAACAAATTTATGATCCTATAGGCAATATCTGGATTTCGAGTGCTATTGCGCTAGTTCCAATTATTTTCTTTTTTTTAGCGTTAGCTATTTTTCGCATGAAGGGTAGTGTAGCCGCTACAATTACCGTTTTTTTAGCCTTTCTGGTCTCATTATTTTTATACAAAATGCCAATTGGAATGGCATTAGCATCAATGGTCTATGGATTCTTCTACGGCCTGTGGCCAATTGCATGGATTATTATCGGTGCAGTTTTTATATATAAGATTTCAGTAAAAACAGGACAGTTTGATGTTATTCGTTCGTCTATTCTGTCAATTACAGAAGATCAACGTCTGCAAATGCTATTAGTTGGGTTTGCTTTTGGTACGTTTTTAGAAGGTGCGGCAGGTTTTGGTGCGCCCGTCGCAATTACTGCGGCACTGTTGGTGGGACTCGGCTTTAAGCCTTTATATGCGGCTGGGCTATGCCTGATAGTTAATACTGCACCTGTTGCTTTTGGTGCAATGGGAATTCCGATCATTGTCGCTGGGCAGGTTTCAGGTGTTGACACCATGGAAATCAGTCAAATGGTTGGTCGTCAGTTACCCTTTATGGTGCCAATTGTATTGATCTGGATCATGGCAATCATGGATGGTTGGCGTGGGGTTAAAGAAACTTGGCCTGCTATTTTAGTTGCCAGCTTATCTTTTTCTTTAGCGCAATATCTAACATCAAATTTTGTTGGGCCTGAGTTACCCGATATCACTGCTGCAATTGCATCATTAATCAGTTTAACTATCTTGCTTAAGTATTGGAAACCAAAACATATTTTTCTTTTTGAGGACAAAAATATACAGGTAGATGAAACTATTATCAAGCAAGCTCGTAAACAATATAGTGTGGCACAGATAGCCAAAGCCTGGTCTCCATTTCTGATACTTACAGCAATGGTGACGATCTGGAGCATCAAACCTTTTAAAGATTTATTTGTTAAGGACGGCCCATTAAGTGATTTAGTAGTTTCAATTAAAGTGCCGTATTTGCATCAATTGATTCAAAAGCTACCACCTGTCGTGCCTGAAATTAAAGATTATGATGCGATTTATAAGTTTGATTGGTTATCAGCAACGGGTACAGCGATTATATTGGCGGCATTGATCACGATTATTTATTTAAACATGAAACCTAAAGAGGCAGTTTCGACATTCTTTGAAACCGTGAATGAACTAAAAACCCCAATTTATTCGATTGGTATGGTACTGGCTTTTGCGTTCATTGCAAACTATTCAGGTCTGTCAGCGACGCTTGCTTTAGCACTGGCACATACGGGTCAGGCTTTCACGTTCTTTTCACCATTCTTGGGTTGGGTTGGAGTGTTTCTTACAGGTTCAGATACTTCAGCTAACGCATTGTTTTCAGCGTTACAAGCAACTACAGCACAGCAAATCGGTGTGCCTGAAGTCTTGTTAGTTGCTGCCAATACCAGTGGTGGAGTAACAGGTAAGATGATTTCCCCTCAATCAATCGCGATTGCTTGTGCAGCAGTGGGTTTAGTTGGTAAAGAATCTGATTTATTTAGATTTACAGTAAAACACAGCATTATCTTTACGGTGATGATTGGTATTATTGTGACCTTACAAGCTTATGTTTTCCCGTGGATGATTCCGTAAACGGGTCAAGGAAAAAAATGAAAGTCTCCGACAAAGTGGTACAGCGTTTACGTCTATTGATTGAAAAAAATAATGTGCAAGTCGGAGAGCGATTGCCTGCTGAACGCCAACTCTGTGAACAGTTAGGTGTGTCTCGTAGCTCTTTACGTGAGGCGATTCAACAACTGATTACCGCAGGGATTATTCAGAGCAAAGCGGGTGCAGGCACCTATTTAAAGCAGTTGCCTGCACATTGGTCACAGTATCAAATCGTTGAGCCATTATCCGGTTTGATGGATCAGGATCCTGAATATCGTTTTGATGTACAAGAAGCTCGTATGGTGCTTGAAGGTGGTACAGCATGGTATGCCGCACAACGTGCCACACCCAGTGATTTGATCAATATTCGTCAATGTTTTGAGCAGATTAGCCATTTTCAGGCTTTAGGTGATGATGCCCACGCAGCAATAGCGGATGCGAATTTTCATCTGGCGATTGCAGAAGCATCCCACAATCTAGTGCTGATCCAAATGATGCGTAGTTTGTTTGATTTATTGCAAGACAACGTGATGTTAGGGCGACGTAAAGTTTACACCACACCACAACATTTTGAACAATTGCATGACCAGCATTTTGAGGTGATGGACGCAATTGAACGTCAAGACTCAGAGACTGCACGTAAGGCAGCTTGTGGGCATATTGAATTTGTTGTTCAACGCGTACGTATGATCGATGAAGAAGAAGCTCGTCGTCAACGTTCGAGTCGATTAAATAGGACATAAGTTATGATTATTTCTTCTGCAAATGACTATCGTGAAGCTGCGAAACGTCGTTTACCGCCATTTTTATTTGAATACATCGATGGTGGTGCCTATGCGGAATATACTTTAAAGCGTAATGTAGACGATTTATCAAAAATCGCTTTACGTCAACGTGTGTTAAATGACATGTCTGAGCTGAGCTTAGAAACGCAATTGTTTGGTGAAAATTTGGCGTTGCCAGTGGCATTGTCACCTGTAGGTCTAACGGGTATGTATGCGCGTCGTGGTGAAGTTCAAGCCGCGGTTGCCGCAGATAAAAAGGGCATTCCATTTACCTTATCAACAGTTTCAGTTTGTCCAATTGAAGAAGTGGCACCTGCGATTCAACGTCCGATGTGGTTTCAACTGTATGTACTACGTGACCGTGGTTTTATGAAAAATGCCTTGGAACGTGCTAAAGCCGCAGGCTGTTCTACCTTAGTATTCACAGTCGATATGCCTGTTCCAGGTGCGCGTTATCGTGATGCACATTCAGGAATGAGTGGTAAAAATGCTGCAATACGTCGTTATATGCAATCGTGTATGCACCCACACTGGGCTTGGAATGTCGGTTTATTGGGTCGTCCGCATGATTTGGGTAACATTTCGAAATATTTAGGTAAGCCGACAGGTCTGGAAGATTATATCGGTTGGCTGGGAAATAACTTTGACCCTTCAATTTCTTGGAAAGATCTTGAGTGGATTCGTGATTATTGGGAGGGTCCCATGGTTATTAAGGGGATTTTAGATCCTGAGGATGCCAAGGATGCGGTACGTTTCGGAGCAGATGGAATTGTGGTCTCCAATCACGGTGGTCGTCAGCTTGATGGTGTTTTGTCTTCTGCTCGTGCGCTTCCTTCAATTGCAAGTGCGGTCAAAGGTGACATCAAAATTTTAGCAGATTCAGGGATTCGTAACGGTCTTGATGTGGTACGTATGTTGGCTATGGGTGCAGATATTTGTATGCTTGGTCGTGCATTTGTATACGCACTTGGTGCTGCCGGCGGTTCTGGGGTAAGTAATTTACTAGATTTGATTGAGAAAGAAATGCGTGTGGCAATGACATTGACTGGTGCAAGAACCATTGCAGATATTACATCGGATTGCCTGGTCAAACTAGAGAAAGAGTAAGCGATTTAATTACTCACATTACTAAGGCTTTGCCAACTTTCCTTTGGAAAAAGAGATTCTTATCTAAATAATTTGGGTAAACAAAGCTTCCTTTTGAAAAAAACCAACCTTGGTAAGAGTCACCAACATAAAATACACTAAATAACATAATTGGTATGTTAGTAAACTCTATATATAACAGTTATATAGAGTTTTTATTTTGTGTGGTGTAATTTAATGTAGGGTGGGGTAATTTGATTTTTGGTCACTAATTTATTGTGATAATCAACAATAATAACCAACATACACATGCTTAATCTAAAGGTATTTTACTGACTGGTATAATTTTATGATGAGAGGGGTGTTGCCTGGGGCTACGGTTTCTGTTTTGCTTTTTGACGTAACACGTACAAATATAAGCTTTCTACTTTTTCACGTGCCTAGGGTGTGGTACGCAAGAATCGCAATGATGATTTAACACTTGGATCTATGCAAAAACATCTAACTTCAATTTTACGACTTAAACTGAACCGTACCGGGTTTGTCGGAGACCAAACTTTCTGAGATGAGACGCATTGCTTCGCAAGACGTAGCGAAGCGTAGTGATCCGATGAAAAACCTAAATATACCCCTGAAATCAGAGATAGAGCGGTTCAATTAGAACTAAACCCAACTATCGCAACACTGGGCTTTGGAGAATCTCGTCGTTTCTTAATTGCGTCGTAATAATGATTATCAAGATAAAATCAAAATATACAGATTTTTGTGTAAATCCTGAGTAGAATTCGACTTTTATTTTTTCTCCAGTAAAAAGGCATAGCTTTTCACTATGCTATTTTGCAAGGACGCTTTATGCTCGCGCTAGATATACAACATATTCGAATGAAACAACACGCCACTGATAAAGCACAAGCGTTGCAATGTCTAGTCGATATCTTGGTCGAAGACCAATTGGTTACACCTGATTATATTCATGGGTTGACCGGGCGCGAACAACAAAGTGCAACGTATTTAGGACAAGGAATTGCCATTCCGCATGGGACGCCTCAGTCTCGCCAATCTATTTTAAAAACTGGGATTCGTCTGGCGCACTTTCCTGAAGGAGTTGTTTGGGACGGTGAAAATAAAATTTATTTAGCAGTGGTGATTGCTGCGAAATCAGATGAGCATTTGCAAGTCTTACAAATTTTGACGCGGGCTTTAATTAACGATGTCGCTGATCAAGTGAAACAGGCTCAATCTGCAGAGCAAATTATTGCATTATTACAAGCCCAACCCGCATCTTTGGCATTGCATGAAAATTTAATCGCCACCCAAGTTCCCGCACTTGATGTAGAAGATTTAATTTGGCAGGCAACACAGTTGCTGAAACAGCAAAAAATGGTGGAGTGTGGTTTTCTGTCGGGTTTAAACCTAAACAGCATGATTCATTTAGGGGAGGGAGTGTGGTCGATCACTTCTAACCAGCATGTTTTGAGCCCAGCTGTAAGTTTGGTAAAAGCGGAACAGGTTTTAAGCCATCAGCAGGAAATGCTCAAGACTTTGGTGTGTATTGCCAGTAATGAGCAACTGGATATGCAACGGTTTCAACGGTTAATGGATATTTTGTTTGATACTGAACAAGTTCATACCCTCAACCAAGAGCAAGATAGTCACCAATTGGCGCAGTTAATTGGTGCTGAACTGATTCCTGATTGGCCATCTCGTCGTATTGTCTTAGCTAACGCTCATGGTCTACATGCGCGTCCCGCGACACACTTGGTCAATATGACTAAGAAATTTGCAGGGGATATTCTCGTTGCTGTAGATGAGGGGGCTTACGTTTCGGCAAAAAGTTTAACCAAATTATTAGCCATGGGATGTCGTCGTGGTCAAACTCTGACTTTTATTGCACAACCTGATACTGATGCTGTAGCAGGCTTAGAACAGATTATTGATGCAGTTCAACAGGGCTTAGGAGAAGAGGTTGAAGCTGTTGATCTTGTATCTCATCAGCACAGCAGTAGTGACCCAGTCGTAAATACTTTAAAATTAATGCCTTTTGAATCACATGGCGATACGGGTAGCTGCGGTATTGCGGCATCAACTGGCCTTGCTTTTGGTCCTGCACATGTGGTGAAGCCACATGAATTTAGTTATGAACGTCGCGGACAGAGTTTTAAAGCTGAGAATGAAAAGCTTGAAATTGCGCTTCATCAGGTGAAAAATAGCTTACGTCAATTCATTGCACATACTGAATCTACTGCCATTAAGCAGATCTTCATGGCACATTTGGAAATGCTGGATGATCCAGACCTCCTCCAAAGTGTACAACGCGGTTTAAAACAGGGGTTGTCTGCTGCTGCAGCTTGGCATGATCATATTGAAATGGCTGCTACCGCACAGGCTGCACTTAGCGATCGTTTACTGGCAGAGCGTGCGGCTGATTTAAGGGATATTGGTGAGCGAGTTTTGGCTGTTTTGTGCGGTGTGGCCGATGTCACAGAACCCGAGCAACCTTATATCTTAATTATGCATGATGTTGGCCCGAGTGATGTAGCGCGTCTGAATAAAGATCGTGTTGCAGGCATTTTGACCGCGGTTGGTGGAGCGAGTGCCCATAGTGCTATTGTGGCACGTGCTCTGGCTATTCCAGCAGTCGTAGGTGCGGGTGTAGCTGTTTTAAATATTGAGAACCATGCCACAGTACTAATTAATGGGGATACTGGTGAGTATGTGGTCTCACCCGAGCAAAGTCAGATTGATCATGCCATTGCAGAGCGCCAACGCCAGCGTGAGTTGCGAGAACAAGCGGAACAGCATTGTTTAGAACCTGCCATCACACTGGATCAACATCAAGTTGAAATCGCAGCCAATATTGGCAAAGTGGGCGCTACGATACAGGCTGTGGCCGATGGGGCAGAAGCAATTGGTTTGCTACGCACAGAATTGGTCTTTATGTCACACAGCAGTGCGCCTGATGAGGCTACACAAGAAGCCGATTATCGGGTGGTGTTAGATGCTTTGGCGGGTCGTCCATTGGTGGTACGTACACTTGATGTGGGCGGGGACAAACCTTTGCCGTATTTGCCTATTGAAAAGGAAGAAAATCCATTCTTGGGCTTACGTGGTATTCGTCTGACTTTACGTAAGCCAGAGTTGCTACGTCAACAATTGGTTGCTTTACTTAAAGCAGCGGATAATCGCCCATTAAGAATTATGTTTCCTATGATTGGGCGGGTTGAAGAATGGCGAGCAGCAAAAGCAATTTTGGATGAGGTTCGCATACAGCATCCATGTGAAAACTTACAAGTCGGTATTATGATTGAGGTTCCTGCGGCAGCATTGTTGGCTCCAATTCTTGCTCAAGAAGTTGATTTTTTTAGTATTGGAACCAATGACTTGACTCAATATACTCTGGCGATTGACCGTGGTCATCCACTATTGTCTGCCGAAGCTGATGGCTTACATCCGAGTATTTTGCTATTGATTGATCAAACTGTTCGGGCAGCACATCAGCATGGTAAATGGGTGGGCATTTGTGGTGAATTGGCTGCTGATCCAAAAGCTGTGCCTGTATTGATAGGCTTGGGCGTGGATGAGTTGAGTATGTCGAGTACCAGTATTCCATTGGTGAAGGCGCAAATTCGTGGTTTGAACTATATAAATTGCCAACAGGTCGCACAGCAAGCCTTAAGTTGTGACAGTGCGTCTGCCGTACGTGCATTGGTGGAGTAATTACCGAATGGCTAAGATATTAAGCATTACTCTGAATCCTGCAATTGACCTCACCGTGCAATTGGATCAACTAAAAGTTGGCGAGGTCAATCGTCAGTTAACAGCCCAAAGCCATGCAGCAGGTAAGGGCTTAAACGTGGCACAGGTCCTTAAGGATTTGGGACATGAACTGATTGTGAGTGGCTTTTTGGGGCAAGAAAACCGTCAAATTTTTGACCATCATATCCAGCAAGAGCAATTTGATAACCAATTTATTTATGTTGCAGGTCAAACACGACAAAACATTAAAGTTGCAGAAGCTTCTGGTCAGATGACTGACATCAATGGCAAGGGCTTTTTTGTAGATACCTCAGCAAAACAACAACTATGTGAACGTCTATCTCAACTGATTTTAGAGGTTGATGTGATTGTGATTGCTGGCAGTTTGCCACAAGGTTTTTCTGCAGAAGAGCTTTCGACACTGATTCTATGGTTACAGTCTGCGGGTAAAAAAGTCGCAGTAGATACCAGTGGTGTTGCGTTGAAAGCAGCAATTGCTGCCCATCCTTGGTTGATTAAGCCTAATACAGATGAGTTGACAGAAACCTACCATTTGCCAGCAGAAACGTTTGCAGAACAGCAGCATCTTTTTGCCAGTTTAAATAGTCAGATCGAACATATTGTGGTCTCGATGGGTGAAAACGGGGTGAACTGGCTTCACCGCACGCAAACCCTGCATGCTACTGCACCGAAGGTCACCGTCCAAAGTACGGTGGGTGCGGGAGATTCCTTGCTGGCAGGTATGATTCATGGCTTGTTGAGTTCAACTTCCCCAGAAGAAACATTGAAAACAGCAACCGCAATTGCGAGCAATGCTGTGACCCAAATTGGGTTTGCCCTTCCAGACTTTGCTGTTATTGAAGATTTGAAATCGCAAATCTCAGTCCAATCATTGAGTTAATACGATGCAAGAGATAAAACATATTTTATTTGTGCCACATAGTCCCGAGCAGCCGATTAATGCAGTGATTTTGGCCAAAAAACTGTCCAAAGCAGCAACAGCACTTGGTATTTCCAATGATGTGGCGACATCAGTTGAGCATCTCGATTTATCAAATGTTATTGATACGGTTGTTTTTGTTGGACAGAAGTCGGCAGATGCGACTCAACTGCGTGACAAGGTTGTGAAAGTCATTGGTTTGAATAACGCGCAACACGATGCGATCATGCTTTTGCAACAAGTTCTTGAGCATTCAGATGCTTTAGATGAAACTATTGCAGCCAATGTAGGGGTTACACGCTTTGTCGCCATTACAGCATGTCCAACTGGTGTTGCGCATACGTTTATGGCGGCCGAAGCCTTACAACAAGGTGCAGTAAAGCACGGTTATCAGATTGATGTTGAAACCCAAGGATCGGTTGGGGCTAAAAATGTTTTATCGGCAGAAAGTATTGCCAAAGCAGATGTGGTGATCTTAGCAACGGATATTGAGGTCAATACAGATCGCTTTGTAGGCAAACGCGTATATCGCTGCAGTACAGGATTTGCCCTTAAGCAAACGGATAAGACTTTTGCAAACGCAATTGCTGAAGCCAAAGTGCTTGAAACGGGTAAGCAAACAGCCACTAAGACAGAAAATGAAAACAAAGAAAAAACTGGAATTTATAAACACCTTTTAACAGGGGTGTCTTTCATGCTGCCGATGGTGGTGGCGGGCGGTTTGATCATTGCCATCTCGTTTATGTTTGGCCTCAATCCTGTTGAAGGAAGCTTTGCCGCATCCTTAAAGCAAATAGGTGCTGCAGCATTTACTCTTATGGTACCTATGCTGGCAGGTTACATTGCTTATTCTATTGCGGATCGTCCGGGTTTAACTCCAGGTTTGATTGGCGGTTTACTTGCAACACAATTAGAGGCAGGCTTTCTCGGTGGATTAGTTGCAGGTTTTATTGCAGGTTATATTGCGTTATTTTTATCAAAACAGCTTAAACTCCCAAGTAGCCTAGAAGCATTAAAACCAATTTTGATTATTCCACTATTGGCCAGTTTAGCTGTTGGTTTAATCATGATTTATGTGGTTGGACAGCCTGTTGCACAATTGTTTGAATTACTCACACACTTCCTTGCCAATATGGGGACGACCAATGCCATGATCATGGGGATTATCCTTGGGAGTATGATGTGTATTGATGTTGGGGGGCCAATAAATAAAGCGGCTTATGCCTTTACGGTGGGCTTACTTACGTCACAAACATACGGACCGATGGCGATTACCATGGCTGCGGGTATGGTACCGCCATTGGGTATGGCAATTGCAACTTTTCTGGCAAAGCATAAATTTGCCAAACCTGAGCAAGATGCAGGGAAGGCTGCTGTAGTTCTGGGCCTATGTTTCATCTCGGAAGGGGCTATTCCGTTTGCTGCCAAAGACCCGATTCGAGTGCTTCCATGCGCGATCGCAGGTGGTGCTGTAACTGGGGCTTTGGTTGCATTATTTAAATGTGAACTAGTCACTCCTCATGGCGGTGTAATGGTACTGATCATTCCGAATGCGATGAATTATCCATTAAAATATTTATTGGCGATTGCGATTGGAAGTGTGGTGACTGGTGTAGCTTATGCCGTGATAAAACAACGGTTAGAATAAGCCCTTCATAGAAGCTTTGTGAAAGCTATTTAGTGCAATAAATGAATATTTGCTCAATCCTATTTTGGACCAGTTGGAGAGTCTCTGCTTGAATTTGTCCAGGTAATAGGTCATGAGCGATATTGCTGAATCGGATTGCAACCTTACAAATCGAGCCAATAATTTCATCGACTTCTTGGACACAAAGTTCCGCTTCCTGAGTACCAAGTTTCACAAGAGCTTGTCGAGGAATATCCGGTGCCTCACCCATGATATCCATTTGATGATATCCCCCTGGTCCTTCACAGAAAGTAACATCATAGGCAGGGGCGAGTTTCCATTGCCCATTTTGGGACATCAGAAATGAAAAGTTTTTGCAATGATCATCTCGATTATTGAATACTACATTGAAAACAGCGTAAGCGTCCGCTGAACCCCATCGCTATTTTTTAATTTGAGTTGGGTTTCCAGCGGTGTGGCAGTAATTCTTCAATCTGGGTCACTTTATGTGTCGGCAACCTTTTCAGCACATCACTTAAATAGGCATACGGATCTAGCCCATTCAGCTTTGCTGACTGAATCAGGGTCATGACATTCGCAGCTCGCTGACCACTGCGTAGCGAGCCAGCAAACAACCAGTCCTTGCGTCCCAATGCCCAGGGACGCATTTGATTTTCGACCCAATTGTTGCAAATCGGTAGATTGCCATCATCCAAATAGCGACTTAAAGCTGGCCAACGCTTCAGAGTGTAATTGATCGCCTTGGCGATTGGAGAACTCGACGGCACCGTCAGATAATGTTGGTTGAGCCATTCATATAGTTGTTGCATCACCGATTGGCTATGTTGTTGCCGGTATTCGCAACGGTGTTGCGCTGTACCATCGGTCTTTTTCCGGCACTGTTGCAAATAGAGATTTGAGTCGATGAAGTTCCCTTTAAAAAGTGCTTAGAGACCGAAAACCCTGTTGATTAGACACACTTCACCCTGAGGCTGACCATAATAAAATGACGATGCTTGTCCTTTACGTAGTGCACGCATGACTTCAATACCTTTAATTGTAGCATAAGCCGTCTTCATAGATTTGAATCCTAATGTGGCCCTGATGATCCGCTTTAACTTACCATGATCACATTCAATGACATTATTTTTATACTTAATCTGCCTGTGTTCAAGGTCTGGTGGACATTTTCCTTCTCGCTTTAATCGTGATAAAGCATGGCCATAGGTCGCTGCTTTATCTGTATTGATGACCCGTGGAATTTGCCATTTT
>NZ_JAMXXC010000029.1:0-29606 GCF_024129855.1 Acinetobacter lwoffii | reverse complement strand
TCTTGGCTCATCAATTTTCTGACAAATATTTCTCAAATAAACTTCGAGTAATTTCTACCATCAATCAATGAAAATAATTTCGATCAATCAATCAGTAAAAATCCACACAAGTTGTTCTTCATAATCTCTTAATGATCTTTCTAACACCTCGTCAGTGCTAGAAGCTGGACTTCGATAAACTCAACAACTCCGCCATTCTGCTTCGTTCGTTTCCGTCTATCTCGTCGGTATGTGCTCATTATAGGGCAATTTCTTACACGTGCAAGCGCTTTTAACGCACAGGAATCACGAGTGTTTTATTTTTATGCACCAAATTGGTTCAATTCCATACAATTCATTACATAAGTACATATTTTTAAAACAGAAATATAAATTAAATATTTCTGTTTTATTCTATGCCTAGTTTTTCACGACTGGTGCTTTAATCGTCACACTGGTGATTTTTACAGGGTTCACCGGCACATTTTGATGCATTCCATAGTTTCGGGTCGGTACTTTAGCAATCTGATCGACGATATCCATACCTTTAGTGACCTTACCAAATACCGCATAGCCGGCATTTCTAGCAGAACGATCCAGGAAATCATTATCGACCAGGTTCACAAAGAATTGTGCTCGGGCAGAATCCGGCTGATTGGTACGCGCCATGGCTAAAGTACCGCGTTTATTTTGCAGACCATTCGATGATTCATTTTTAATGGGTGCTTGAGTATTGGCTTTTTCTTGCATGTTCACATCAAAGCCACCACCCTGCACCATAAAGCCTGGAATGACGCGGTGAAAAATCGTGTCCTTATAGAAGTTGCTCTTTACATAGCTTTCGAAGTTCTTTGCCGAGATTGGAGCTTTGTCATTGAAGAGTTCAATTTCAATATTTCCAGATGAAGTCTTCATCTCAATAATCGTATTTTCAGCAAAGCTTGGCAGACTGACCGCAGCAAGTGCGATGACACATAATGATTTCTTTAACATTTATTAACTCATCTACTTAGAAGTAATGGTTGTGAATGACTATATATTAATCTTTTATAACTCATAATGCAGTGACCTGCCGACTAAAGACAAGAGAATAAGAATGAAGCATGCATTATTACAGGAGCAAAATATCCACCAGTTTCCACCTTGGCGTTTGCAGGGTGAGGGTTTTATTCTGAATTATTGGCTGACCCCCACCTTTATTGAGCAAGCGAAACAGTTCCGGATCGCCCCTTCTCCGCTAGGTCGTATGGTCCAAGTCTTATTGGTGCGTTATCACGCTTCGCCGATTGGCCCTTATGATGAGTTACTGATTCTGGATCATCCTTTAATTAGTAAACGGCGCCTCAGTTCGATTCCTAAAATTTATGTGTCTACCCATGAGTCTGTGGTACACGGTCAGCATTTATGGGGCATTCCCAAAGAACATGCGCAATTTGAATGGCAGGAAAAGGATCAGGAAGTGCTGTGTCAGATTCAGCATCAAAACCAGCATATGACGATTCGGCTGAAGAAAACCAAATCTGCACGCCAGTTCTACATTAATAGTCATCATATTCCAGCGTCTATGCTGAAGATTCAGCAAGCTTGGAAAGGGCAGCGTTTTCAGTTTAGTCCACAGTTCCGCGGTCACTTCTCCAAACTCTCGCAAGTAGAGTGGCAAGATGCCGAGAATATATTTCCAGACTTTTCCAAAGCCAAATTGCTGCAAAGCTTTTATGTCCCCAAATTCAATTTGATCTTTCCTGAAGCGCAGATCAGTAGCAAAGTATAAGAACTGATAAAAACTTATCTATACAAAAAGGTGTTTCATGAGAAACACCTTTTTTTATTTATACTTTCGATTTAACTATTTTTATCCCAGAATTTGCGGAAGTTTTTGCTGATCTCAATCACATATTTTTTGGCACGGCGAGAGATCGGCGTCAGGTTAATAAAACCATGTGCCTGATCGGTATATTCATGATAATGAACACTCACGCCATTCTGACGTAGTTTATGTGCATAGATTGAACCTTCATCATGCAGGACATCATGACGTGCTGTAATCACATAACTTGGCGGCAAG
The DNA here is from genome assembly GCF_024129855.1 of Acinetobacter lwoffii. Classification (GTDB taxonomy): domain Bacteria; phylum Pseudomonadota; class Gammaproteobacteria; order Pseudomonadales; family Moraxellaceae; genus Acinetobacter; species Acinetobacter lwoffii_L. Next base: position 27,562 of record NZ_JAMXXC010000029.1, on the reverse strand, counting down.
TTTTGCAATTCACCATAGGTCGGTGAAATCAGCGGATCATCCAGTTCAATCTGATGGGTTTGGGCATACATGAAGGTCACCAGATCAATATCCTGCTCTGAAAGTACCAGTCCATCTTTATAGGCATAGAAAGAAGGATGGCGGCTTTTAAAGTCGACCGCCGGATAAAGCAAAAGCTGCGCTCGTGCAGCATAAGATTTGCCTGCACTGCGCTGTGCCACGACAGTAGCCAGATTTCCGCCCGCACTGTCCCCTGCCACGGCAATCCGGTTTTTATAGACTTTTAGCTGCTTGCTATGCTGATGTGCCCACGCCAAGGCATCTTCACAAACCTGTACCATCTGCAAGGGGCTAAATTCTGGCGTCAGCGGATAAGCTACGCTTAGCACCTGTACTTTGGCATGTACTGCCAGCAAGCGACAGAATTCATCATGGCTGTCCAGACCGCCCACCATAAATGCACCGCCATGATAAAAAATCACCATCGGCAACTTCTTTTGTGGAGCTGGATGATAATGCCGGGCAAAGATGCTGCCACTTTGCAAAGGCAGGCGCAGCTCTTCGATGACTTTGACAGTAGTTGGTTTAGCCGCGATCGCTTTCATGCGTGCATCAAACAATGTGCGCGAATGTGCCAGATCCTCACTGATAAAACTGCTATGCCCCTGTTTTATCTGGATGGCCATCAGGCATTTAACCAATGGATCTAAATCAGGATAAACATGAGGATAATCCAGGGCCCTAACCAATGCTTCCTGTGCAATGCCAGGCAAGCGGTCCAGCATACGCGCTGCCGTCCCTTGTCCTTTTTCCATCACACTTTTCAAAACCGGAGGATTCACAGTCATTATTTTTAGTCCTTATTCTCTTAATTCTTCATAGTTTCTACACGATTAGCGTTTCAGTGACCATATTCTTATATAAGTCTTAATATCAATGTACATATAGCTTCTACTCGATACGTTACCCTCATTTATAAAAGATGTCATTGACCGTTTAAAGGTTATTTTTGACGTACTTTTGCGAGCTTAAGTATATTTTTTATTACAAATCTGGAGGATGCCTATGGCTAGTAAAATTATAGCTTTGTCTTTGGCGACTGCATTTTTAGCTGTAGGCTGCGTCGCATTTCCTGAAGATGGTGGCTATTATGATGGCCGCTATGATCAGCGTTATGACCGTCGCTATGAACTGGACCGGCGTTATGAACAAGATCGTCGCTATGAGCGGCAACGCTGGGAATATGAACAGCAACGCAAACGCATTGAACTGGATCGACGTAAACAGGAATTACAACGTCGCAATTGGGAGCAGGATCGTAAAAGACAGTTAGAGCTGGATCGACGTAAAAGCCAACTGGAACGACAGCGCCATGAACAGCAACGTAAAAATATCATGATGCAACGGCAAAAACAGGCAGAGGCAGAACGTAAACGTCGTCAGGATCTGGAGCGTAAACGTGTAAAAGATCAACGCAGTAAAAAAGTCCAGCAAAATCGTTCTAATCAACGCTGGAATGACAACCGACGTCATCAGGAACAACGTTCACGGGATCGTCGTGACTAAGACTTGAATCACCCTCTCTATTAAAAGCCCAGACTGGGCTTTTTTAATGAAAAAGGTAGCTGCCAGATAGACAAAGGCCCTAAAGAAAATTTCTTTAGGGCCTTTGCAGAGGGTTATGTTAAACGAACTTCCACTTCGCTTATGCTTCTCAGCAATTCAACCAGAACATCCTGTTCTCTACACAAATTATCCTATCGAATCAACTTGCGCTCATGAAGCGGACATTCACTATCCAAGCTGTAAGTTTTATCTTACAAACCGCTAAAATAGAGACGACTGATTCCAACAAATTCAAAAAAGGTAAATTCTGGACAAAAAAAAGGCTTATCTAGAGAACAGGATAAGCCACGAAAACACATTTCAAAATAAGAAGAAACTACAGCGATAGAATCTGGAATAAATATTAATCAAAAGTTCATCTATTGTGAAAGACTTTATTGCTTAGATATTAATCGTTTTTATGTCTAATAAATAAACAGGCAAAAAAAAGCTGAGTTTTGGGGATACTCAGCTTGAAAAAAGCAACTCTAAAATAGGGCAACAGCAACCCGGTTCGGCTCTCTCCTCTGAACAAGGTCGCTGTTAATAGAAGTATGATGCAATTTTTTTACCAACACTTAAAACGGATTAAAATTATTAATTTGATTCAAAAATACGATTATTCATTTTTTATATTTATTTTCAAATACTTAATTCTTAGATTTAGTCGCTAATTAAATCTATTCAGTTCAAAATTCGGATTCATCGCTGCTGATGTCCGTGTATTTTATTCTCATCCTATCCTGCTGTTGTGTTCTGAATAGCTTGTTCTGCTATCCGCTGGATTCAGTATTTTGTATAAATCTTAAATTTAATCTGGGTCGACGCTTGAATTTTTACACCCTGCCCCGATTTCTTTAGGTAATCAAGAACTTCACAACCATGGCAGTTCAGCATAAACGCAGTGAACACTGAGGCCTAAGGACTGTACATGTTTAAGAACCCATTTAAACGGAGTAAATCAATGGCGACTGAGCAAAACGAGCAAGCTCAACAACTTGAGCAAGAGCAAGCGGAACAAGATACAGCGCAAACTCAAGCTGAAACCGAGCAGGCTGAAGTTTCCGTTGAGTCTTTACAAGAGCAGATTGCGCAGCTTGAAGGTGATTTAAAGTTAGAAAAAGCCCGTACCGCCAATGCAGTTTATGAAGCACAAAAGAGTGTTGAACGTATTCAGCGTGAATCTGAAAAGCATAAAGATACAGTTCTGGAAAAGTTCTCTAAAGAGCTTCTAGAAACAGTCGACAATCTGGAACGTGCCATTGTGGCTGCAGGTGAAGAGCAAACACCATTGCGTGAAGGTGTGGAACTGACCCTTAAATCTTTATTGCATACCTTGGAGAAATTTGGGGTTGTGGCAGTGGATACCAACAACGGTTTCAATGCTGACCTGCATCAGGCAGTCGGGATTGATCCAAATGCCAAAGCAAATGAAATTGGGACTGTTTTGCAAAAGGGCTACACGCTTAACAGTCGCTTATTGCGTCCTGCCATGGTGATGGTCGGCGCTTAAGCCAAATAAATTCGGGAGTTTGTGAAATTTTTCAAAAATTTTACTTGAAAAAAATCGAACGGCTCTCATATCGGATAACAAGTGTAAATCACAAAAAAATTTTAGAGGAAACATCCAAATGGCTAAAATCATTGGTATTGACTTAGGTACTACAAACTCATGTGTTGCAGTACTTGAAGGCGACAAAGTTAAAGTAATCGAAAACGCTGAAGGCGCGCGTACCACTCCATCTATTATTGCCTATAAAGATGGCGAAATTCTGGTAGGTCAATCTGCAAAGCGTCAAGCAGTAACGAATCCGAAAAATACATTGTTCGCGATCAAACGTTTGATCGGTCGTCGTTATGAAGACCAAGCGGTACAAAAAGATATCGGTCTGGTTCCTTACAAAATCATCAAAGCTGACAACGGAGATGCTTGGGTTGATGTCAACGACAAAAAATTGGCGCCACAACAGGTTTCTGCTGAAATCTTGAAAAAGATGAAGAAAACTGCTGAAGATTACCTGGGCGAAACCGTAACTGAAGCTGTTATTACTGTTCCTGCTTACTTCAACGATGCACAGCGTCAAGCAACTAAAGATGCAGGTAAAATTGCAGGTTTAGAAGTTAAACGTATCATTAACGAGCCAACTGCTGCGGCACTTGCGTTTGGTATGGACAAGAAAGAAGGCGATCGTAAAATCGCGGTTTATGACTTGGGTGGTGGTACTTTCGACGTTTCAATCATTGAAATTGCCGACCTTGATGGCGACCAGCAAATTGAAGTATTGTCGACTAACGGTGATACATTCCTAGGTGGTGAAGACTTCGATAACGCGTTAATCGAGTTCCTGGTTGAAGAGTTCAAGAAAGAACAAAACTTTAACCTGAAACAAGATCCACTGGCGTTACAGCGTTTAAAAGAAGCTGCGGAGAAAGCGAAAATCGAGCTTTCTTCTTCAAATGCAACTGAAATCAACCTTCCATACATCACTGCTGATGCGACTGGTCCTAAACACTTAGTGATCAACGTAACACGTGCAAAACTTGAAGGTTTAGTTGCTGACCTGGTTGCTCGTACGATTGAGCCTTGCCGTATTGCGCTTAAAGATGCGGGTCTTTCGACTTCTGACATCTCTGACGTAATTCTGGTGGGCGGTCAGTCTCGTATGCCAATGGTTCAACAGAAGGTTCAAGAATTCTTCGGTAAAGAGCCACGTAAAGACGTAAACCCTGACGAAGCAGTAGCCATGGGTGCTGCGATTCAAGGTGCGGTACTTTCAGGTGACAAAACTGACGTACTTCTACTTGACGTAACTCCGTTGACACTTGGTATTGAAACCATGGGCGGCGTGTTGACTGCAATTATCGAGAAAAACACCACGATTCCTGCGAAGAAATCTCAAGTGTTCTCAACCGCTGCGGACAACCAGCCTGCTGTAGACATTTCAGTTTACCAAGGTGAACGTAAAATGGCGCAGCAAAACAAACTGTTGGGTAACTTCCAGTTAGGCGACATTCCACCTGCGCCACGTGGTGTGCCACAAATTGAAGTATCTTTCGACATCAACGCTGATGGTATTTTGAAAGTATCTGCAAAAGACAAGAGCACTGGTAAAGAGCAATCGATCCAGATTAAAGCAAACTCAGGTTTGTCTGATGCTGAAATCGAAGCAATGATCAAAGATGCTGAAGCGAATGCTGAAGAAGACCGTAAATTTGAAGAGCTTGCAAAAGCTCGTAACGAAGCGGATGCTTTAGTTGCTTCTTCACAAAAAGCAGTGAAAGATCTTGGTGAACAAGTGACCGCAGACGAAAAAACTGCAATCGAAACTGCGGTTTCTGAGCTTGAAGCTGCAACTAAAGAAAATGACGTTGAAGAAATCAAAGCGAAAACTGAAGCGCTGCAAAACATCATCATGCCAATTACACAACGTGCATATGAAGCAGCGCAAGGCCAAGGCGGTGCGCAAGGTTTTGACCCGAATGCATTCCAAGGCGGCGAAGGTCAATCTCAAAAAGCGGACGACGGCGTTGTAGATGCTGAGTTCACTGAAGTGAAAGATGACAAAAAATAATTTGTCGCTTTAACTGAAAAAACCGCGCGAAAGCGCGGTTTTTTTATGTTTCGACTTGAAGGAATAAAATAAAAATTACCAAAATTTGATCGTATTTTCAGGAAAAGCTGTTTAAGTTAAATCAAACATTAAAATACCCTGAACCCATGAAAATTCTGATTTTTCTGCCTTTACTTAGTTGCTTGGGCCTGACAGCGTGTAGCCTGCCCGTTTCATCTCTCCTATCTCAAAGCACTTCGACTCAATCCACTCAAGCCATTGCCCAATTATTTGATCAGGCGCAAAGCGCGGGTGTTCTAGTGATTCAGCGTGGTCAACAGATACAGGTTTATGGTAATGATTTAAGTCGTGCAAATACCGAATATGTTCCAGCCTCTACTTTCAAAATGCTCAATGCCCTGATTGGTCTACAACATGGTAAAGCCACAACCAATGAAATTTTTAAATGGGATGGCAAGAAACGCAGTTTTTCAGCTTGGGAAAAAGACATGACTCTCGGCCAAGCCATGCAAGCGTCTGCTGTACCCGTTTATCAGGAACTGGCACGTCGTATTGGCCTTGAACTGATGCAACAGGAAGTACAACGCATCCAATTTGGTAATCAGCAGATTGGTCAACAGGTCGATAACTTCTGGCTGGTAGGCCCTTTGAAAGTTACTCCAAAACAGGAAGTCCAATTTGTTTCTGCGTTGGCCCGAGAGCAACTGGCCTTTGATCCTCAAGTCCAGCAGCAAGTCAAAGTCATGTTACTGCTACAGGAGCAGCAAGCTTATCGACTATATGCCAAATCTGGTTGGGGCATGGATGTGGAACCGCAAGTCGGCTGGCTCACCGGCTGGGTTAAAACACCGCAAGCCGAGATCGTGGCATTTTCACTGAATATGCAGATGCGAAATGGTATGGATCCGGCGATCCGCCTTGAAATTTTGCAGCAGGCTTTGGCCGAATTAGGGCTTTATCCAAAAGCAGAAGGATGACGCAAATAAAGCATGGGAAAGGCATTAAAATTAAGCTATATTTTTAAAAAATAGACATTTAAATAAAAAATATGCGTCTTCTGCTCTGTCTGCTCGTAGTTGGATTGATCATGTCTGCCTATCTGCATATGCAGACCAAAACCCATCCTCAACTGCGCTATAACTCGCTGGCTGATCGTTTGACTCATCCTTTCGATACCCGCTTACGTTTCCGGATTGATCAGGTCGATTCAGGCTTTGGACTGAGTAAAGATCAGGTCATTCAACTGAGCAAGGAAGCCATCGAGATCTGGCATCAGGGAAGCAATCGTGATGATTTGATGGTCTATGATGAAAATGCCAGGCTGAGTATTCACCTGATCTATGATCAACGCCAGCAAGACTATGATGCCTTGAAGAAAGTCGAAAAACAGTTGCTGGCAGATGACGCCAAGTATCAACGTCAGGTCAAAAATCTGGAAGCATCCCATCAGCATCTGGAAAGTCAGCAGCAACGCCTGATCCAGCAAAGAGATCAGATGAATAGTGAATTTCAGGCCTTACAGCAACGACGCCGTCAGCCAAATTTATCTGCTTATGAACATGAGCAGATTGAATATGAGGTTTTGGCTTTACAGCGCAAATCGGAAAGTTTTCAACGGGAACTTCAGTACCTTCAGGAACAGCAAAGTTCCTTTAATATGAATGTTTCCATGCATCAACATGGTCTGCAAAACCATCAGCAGAATATCATTCAAGCCCAACAGCGTTTCCCTGCCCGCGAATTTCATAAAGGCGTGTTTATGGGTGATCAAATTCATGTCTATCAGTTTGATGCAGAAGATGATCTCCGTCTGACTCTGGCACATGAACTCGGACATGCCTTGGGTCTGTATCACCATAATGACCCGGAAGCACTGATGTATCCGGTGCTGGGTAAACAGAATCTGCAACATTTTCAGCTACGACCTGCAGACAAGACCTTGCTTTATAACCGTTAAGTGATCAGCTCAAATCCCTTAATTAAATTAAGTGTATAAGTATTATAAAAAACACTCTATTCTGATTTCATGTTATTGTGATTGGCTACATTGTTCAGGCCATCTTTGGAGATTCGTGTGAGTTACTACCATATTTTAATTGAAGTAAATGACCACATTAGTACGATTGATGAAACCCGTGATATCGAGATCTTTGATATCGAGGACATCCAACCCTATCTTCATTCGATTTTGCTGCCTTATTTCAATGAACAACTGATTGAACTCGACGATGAAAATCTGGATTATAAAGATATTCTGCATCTGGAAATCAAACAGACTTTATTGCCGATCAATGACCTGATCGAAGAAGAACAGCGTCTGTTGCCAAGCGATACCGACATTACCATTAGCGCCTATGAAATTTTCAATAACCGCGAGTTGAGTCAGGATGTTACTACTGTAATCTTTGATCTGCTTGAAGCGGTAAAACTGGATAGCTAAACTTTCCTCCAGATATAAAAAAGTCCTCATTGAGAGGACTTTTTTTGTGCATGGATTTAGATCGAGAATGAAGATCCACAACCACAGGTCGTGGTCGCATTCGGGTTTTGTACCACGAAACGTGAACCTTCCAGACCTTCTAAATAATCTACAACTGAACCGACCAGATATTGATAACTCAATGAATCGACTAAGACTTTAACATCACCATTGGCAAATTCTGCATCATCTTCATTCTGGCTTTCCGCAAAGTTAAAGCCATAAGAGAAACCTGAACAGCCGCCACCGGTCACATAGACACGGAGCATTAAGTCTTGGTTACCTTCACTGTCACGCAACTGGCGTACTTTATTTGCGGCATTGTCGGTGAGCACAAGCGCTTGGGCATTCATGGCGGATTCCTCTGTTGAATGGAATGTCTTTAAAAAGAAAAGACCATATTTAAGTATAGCACACTCAATATATGGTCAGTCTGCACAGATTAAAAGTCAAATCAGAGTAATTTTATCAGGATTATTTGTAGTTCTCATCCTGTAAGGCACATTCAAAGTTTTTCGGGTTCTGTTTGCAGCGGAATTGCCATAACAATTTCATCATACGTTTGTCATAAACACCGCGTTTGGTCAGGTCAATTCGGGAATTCCGCATCATTTTCTGGTAACCCGGTTTGTCTGCAGCAGGAATGTCCATCCAGTATTTTGCTGGAATGTCCGCTTTCATTTTCCCCAAAATGCCAAAGGCACGTGGTAACTGACTTCTCACCCATTCACGTGATTTTTGTCCATAACCTGCCGGAAATTTATCTGGACGGATAATGATATTACCAGTGACCTGCAACACCGGATAATTCACAATCGCGCCTTTGCTACCCAGACCTTTATGTAATTCCAGCGGTTTAAATACTGCTGCTGGTGCACCAATAATATCCACCTGGCCATTGTTAAACTTGGCACCAAAATTGGTGACATCGGCACTCACCGCTTGTGCACCGATCTGCTGAACCATGATTTTTTGTGCTTCATCATAATCAAGTACGGCAATTTTTTTACCGGCTGCTTTGGCAACGGTATTAATACTGCGGTCGTTCACTAACAGAAAAGCATCACCTACAGGAATGACACCGACCACTTCATATTTGCCTTGCAGCATATGTTTGGCAAAAGTTGGACTGGCCAGTCCCTGCATCACTTTAACCGCCAGATTCAGATCTGGAATTGCACCAATGGCATCGAGTGAACCAGTAAAATTATTAAATTGACGGCCACGCATACCGGTAACACTGATCCCATCACATTTCCCGGCTTTAAAATCTTCTGCAACCACCGCTTCATTGGTATTGACCCGCAGTTCGACATCTGCACCCCAGTTTTTGGCTGCCAACTGATAGTCTTTCATCACACTATAGACATCACCGTTTTTACCGACCAGATCAAATACGCAAATCACCTGTTTGGCTTGCGCCAGACCTGAAACAGCCAGTGTCGCCGTAGCCAATGCCAGTGCTTTCCATCTTCTATGCATCATCCTCATTTCCTTATCGCTTGTTTTTGTTATTGCACTTTTAGTCACATGTGATTGTTTTTTATATAAAACATTCGAATTTAATAGTTAGCTCAAGCTTAAGCTATTTTATTCGCTGCACAATGGCAGATCTGACCTGGTTCAGCCATAAAAAAAGCCTAGATCAATCTAAGCTTTTTTCTTTAAAAATCAGATTATTCGCCAGCAATTGAACATTCAAAGTTGGCCTTATCGACAGAACAGCGTGCACGTTTTAAGACCGACATCATGCTGGCATCATAGATTCCGCGTTTGGTCATGTCCATCCGGCCATCACGTAACATTTTCTGATACTTAGTTTTATCTTCAGCGCTCAGATTCATTTTATATTTCGACGGAATACCCGCTTCCAGACGGCTGATCATCCCCATGCTCTTTGGCAGGTTTTTGATAAACCAGTCACGCGATTTCTGTCCAAAACCGGCGGGGAACTTTTCCGGACGAATCACAAAATCAGAAGTCACATGCAGCACTGGGAAATTAAACATTGCGCCGTTACTACCCAGACCTTTATAGATTTCTAATGGCTTGTAGGCATAAGCAGGCGCACCGACCATATCCACCTGACCATTATTAAATTTGGCGACAAAGTTGGAAACATCGGAGATCACTGCCTGCGCACCGACGCGCTGAACCATGATTTTCTGGGCATCGTCATAGCCGAGTACGGCGAATTTTTTCCCTGCGGCTTTTTCAATCGAATTGATATTCTTGTCACGAACGAAAATAAATGCTGAACCCAACGGTGAAATACCGGCAATTTCGTATTTTTTGCCGCCCATATTACTGACCATTTTCGCTGCATTACGTTTGTCCAGAGCAAAACTGATCGCGCGCTGGGCAATGGCATTACTTGGTGCACCGCCCAGTGCATCAATAGAACCGGCAAATTTATTGTATTGACGGGCACGCATGGCGGTCATAAATACACCATCACATTTACCTGCCTTAAAATCATTATCGGCAACCGCTTCATCCTGACGGGCAATCAGATTGATTTCTGCGCCCCAGCCTTTTGCAGCCAGTGCCCATTCTTGCGCCATCTGGAAAGACTCACCGGATTTACCCAGTAAGTCAAACACACAGATATCGACTTTTTCTGCATGCGCCGCACTTGCAAAACCAAATGCAGAGAATGCAGCCAATGATAAGAGTGTTTTTTTCATTGTAGTTATCCTTTGAAATCTTGTTATTCGCTGAGTGTCCGTACACGGGACAAATATTAAGCAAGTTTAATTAAAAAAAATAGAGCATTTACTCCATTTAAAACCGGCATTTTGGCCTATAAAGATAAATCAGAATTATTTGCATAGATTATTTTTAAATATATATTTAAATATCAATATTTTAATATTTAAAACTACTTTCTTATAATTACATTTACCCAGATATAGTTACAAAGATATACATGATTTCAGATTTATTCGCCACCAATCGAACATTCAAAATTGGTTCGTTCTACCGTACAACGCGCGCGTTTCAATACGTTCATCATGCTCTGATCATAAATCCCCTGCCGGGTTAAATCGATCCGCCCCTCACGCAGAATCTTTTGATAGGCCACGCGATCTTCACGGCTTAGATTCAGAATATATTTGCTTGGAATCTCAGCTTCCATGCGCTTGACCATCGCAAAGCTGCGCGGTAACTGTTTCACAAACCAGTTTCGGGATTGCGTGGCAAAGCTTGCCGGAAACTTTTCCTGACGAATAATCAGATCAGCAGTGACATTAATCACCGGAAAATTAATCATTGCGCCTTGACGGCCTAGTCCTTTCTGTAATTCCAGCGGTTTAAATGCATAAGCCGGTGCAGCGACAATATCCACTTCGCCCTGATTAAACTTGCGAATAAAATTGGAAATTTCCGACATGACCGGTACTGCTTCAATCCGGTCGACCATGATTTTTTGCGCATAGTCATAATGCAGCACGGCAAATTTCTTGCCTTTGACCTGTTCCAGTTTATTTAGAGTACGATCACGAACAAAAATATAGGCTGGGCCAATCTGACCAATACCCGCCACTTCGAATTTTTCTTTGCCAATCTGGGTGATCAGGCGTTTGCTATTGCGTTTATCCAGTACATAGCTGATGGCTTTCATGGCAATGTCATTATTCGGCACGCCGCCAATTGCATCAATCGATCCAGCAAATTTGTTATAAGCCCGGGCACGCATTGAGGTCATATAGAAGGCATCACATTTTCCGGCTTTGACGTCCTGATCGACCTTGGCTTCATCCTGATAGGCGCTTAGCTGAATTTCGGCACCCCAGCCTTTTGCTGCCAGCGCTCATTCCTCCAGCAGCTTGTAAGACTCACCAGATTTCCCCAGCAAATCAAAGACACAGACATTCACTCTGGCTTGAGTTGAAGTCGACACCAAAAGACCCAGTGCCGATAAAATTAAACATCCCTTTTTCATTTTTATTTGACTCTATAGTATTTTTTGCTCGATCAGCCTGAACTATAAACCACTGTTTATGCATAAAATAGAGCTTTTACTCAACTTATGCGTCCATCCTAGATCAATTGACAGAGGTGAAAAGCACACTCATTTCAGCAAAAACGGTAAGATTTTTCATTTTCACAGGGCTTTCCTTTAGAATAGGCGCATCTTATTTCTTAGCTTTGATTTCTCAATGATTCAGTTAGACCAGTTATCTATACGTCGCGGTGGACGTGTTTTATTTCAAAAAGCGTCGATGCAGTTACACCCAGGATGGAAAATTGGCCTAACCGGTGTCAATGGTGCTGGAAAATCTACCCTGTTTTCAGCCTTGCTGGGCGGCATGGAATCGGACACCGGTTCACTGACCCGACCTGCGGTATGGACCGTGGCGCATATGGCTCAGGAAATCAAGGCACTGAATATGAAAGCGATTGATTTCGTATTGTCGGGCGATGAAGAATACTGGGATATTCAGCAGAAACTCGATCAGCCGGATCAACTGGATGATGCAGAACTGGCCCATTTATATGGCCGTTTTGATGAAATTTCAGGTTATTCTGCTCCTGCCAAAGCTTCACAACTGATGGCTGGTCTGGGCTTCTTTGAACATCAATCACAGCTGGATGTTTCAAGTTTTTCCGGTGGCTGGCGTATGCGTTTGAATCTGGCACGTACCCTGATGAGCCGATCAGACTTACTGCTCCTCGATGAACCAACCAACCATCTGGACTTGGACGCAATTCTCTGGCTCGAAGACTGGCTGAAAGCCTATGAAGGTACGCTGGTACTGATTTCGCATGACCGGGACTTCCTCGATGCGATTACCGATCACATTTTACATATCGAAAATCAGGAACTGATTTTATATACCGGTAACTATTCGACTTTTGAGCGCACCCGTAGTGAGCGTTTAGCGCAGCAGCAACAGGCGTATGAAAAGCAGCTGGAAACCCGCGCGCATCTGCAAAAATATATTGACCGTTTTAAAGCACAAGCGACCAAAGCCAAACAGGCACAGAGCCGGATCAAACAGCTGGAACGTATGCAGGAACTATCTGCAGCCCATGTCGATACGCCATTTACCTTCAGTTTCCGTGAACCGACCAAAATGAGTTCGCCGTTATTGCAACTGGAACATGCCGATATTGGTTATGGCGACAAGCTGATTGTCACCAATGTAAATTTACAGATCACGCCAAACAGCCGGATCGGTTTGCTTGGGATGAATGGTGCCGGTAAATCCACGCTGATTAAATCGCTGGTCGGTGACCTGAAACTGATTCAGGGTCTGCGGAAAGATTCAGAATTACTGAATATTGGTTATTTTGCCCAGCATCAAATGGATGCACTGGATGGTAATGCCAGCCCAATGTTACAGCTGGCACGTATCGCAGATAAAAAAATCAGTGAAGCCAGTCTACGCTCCTTCTTGGGTAGTTTCGGTTTTAGTGGCGAACGTATGGATACGCCAAGCGAAAGCTTCTCAGGCGGTGAACGTGCACGTTTGGCCCTAGCACTGATTGTTTGGCAGCGTCCGAATGTACTGATTCTGGATGAGCCGACCAACCATTTAGACCTGGATATGCGTCATGCACTGACTATGGCTTTACAAGATTTTCAGGGCGCGGTAGTTCTAGTTTCGCATGAACGTCAGCTCATCGCCAGCGTCTGTGATGAACTGCTACTGGTACATAATGGTCAATGCCGTGAGTTTGATGGTGATCTTACTGCCTATGCTGACTGGTTACGCCAAGCCCGTATTGAGATGATTAAAAATGGGCAAAAGCCAGCAGAACCGGTGAAATCCCAAGTCGAAGTCAAACCGACTATTTCCAAACTGGACAAGGAAGCACAACGTAAGGAAGCTGCTCGCCAGCGGGAACTAAGTCGTCCGATTCGCAAGAATATTGAAAAATGCGAAGCACAGATGGCCAAACTACAGCCGCGACTGATTGAAATTGAAAACCTGCTGGGTGACAGTGCTTTATACGAAGCATCACGTAAAAATGATTTGCTGAAACTGATGAATGAGCAAACCGAGCTAAAAGCCAAACTGGAAACAGCCGAAGAGCAAATGCTAGAACTGATGATGGAACTGGAAAGTCTGGAACAGACGTTCTAAAGCTCTTTTAGTAAGATTTAAGATAAGAGATGAATGACCAACGTTGTTCATCTCTTTTTTATTCACTATTTTTAATGTTTTCTCTTCCATTTTCCCCCCTGTATTTTTTCATCTACGTCTAGATGTTTCTTTAATTCTGTTCTTTTCTATTCATTCGACACATAAGGTCATGAATTACACAAACCCTATATAAGTTTATTTTTTAAACAGTTGGATGCCTTATTTCATACATTAATTTACAGCGCGCTGTTTCATCCTAAGGCTCTAATACAAGTGTTTTTTAATTTTTGGCAGCCTTGCTACGAGTCTGTTTAATGTTGAACTAGAGAGAGGAAATCCGCATGCGTGCTCTTACCTATCATGGTGCTCGGGATGTACGAGTTGAATCCGTTCCAGATCCAGTGATTCAGGAACCAGATGACGTTATTTTAAGGGTGACAGCCACCGCCATCTGTGGCTCAGATCTGCATTTATACCGGGGGAAAATTCCGGCCACTGAAGACGGTGATATTTTCGGCCATGAATTTATGGGAATTGTAGAAGAAGTCGGCCCAGAAGTAACCGAAGTCAAAAAAGGTGACCGGGTGATTATTCCCTTTGTGATTGCATGCGGTCACTGTTTTTTCTGTGAACATGAACTCATGGCTGCCTGTGAAAATACCAATACCGGTCGTGGTGCAATTCTCAACAAAAAACAGATCCCACCAGGGGCAGCTTTATTTGGCTTTAGCCATCTGTATGGTGGTATACCGGGTGGTCAGGCTGAATATGTACGGATCCCCAAAGGCAATGTCGGACCATTTAAGGTGCCGGGTTCCCTGCCTGATGAAAAAGTATTATTCCTGACCGATATTCTGCCAACTGCGTGGCAAGCAGTGAATAATGCCCAAGTCGGTCGAGGTTCCAGTGTGGCGATTTATGGTGCTGGCCCGGTCGGTCTGCTGGCTGCTGCCTGCGCGCGGATGCTCGGTGCCGAGCAGATATTTATGGTCGATCACCACCCTTACCGTTTGCGTTTCGCGCATCAAACCTATGGGGTAATTCCCGTCAATTTTGATGAAGTCGATGCCGCTGAATTTATCATTCAAAATACCACGGGTTATCGTGGAGTCGATGCCGTCATTGATGCGGTCGGTTTTGAAGCCAAAGGCAGCATGCTGGAAACCGTAATGACCAACCTGAAATTAGAAGGTTCGAGTGGTTCAGCGCTAAGACAATGTATTGCAGCGGTCCGTCGCGGCGGTGTGGTGAGTGTACCTGGAGTTTATGCCGGTCCAATTCACGGCTTCCTGTTTGGTGATGCCTTTGACAAAGGTTTAACCTTTAAAATGGGACAAACCCATGTGCATAACTACTTACCGCAGTTGCTAGAACATATTGAAAATGGAGATCTGTCTCCAGATCTGATTATTACCCATCGCATGAAACTGGAAGATGCTGTGGAAGGTTACCGTATTTTTGATAAAAAGGAAGAAGACTGCCGTAAAGTCATTTTAACACCATAAATATGATTAAAAAAAAGCGCCGTCAGGCGCTTTTTTATTTTTCATCGTCATTTTATCAATCCTCTTTTTCTTGTTCCTAATCAATATCATTTCAGCGATTCCCTCCCTCTTTTCTATCGAGTAATAAAAGAAGTGCCCGATTTTCAATAATGAAATCAAAAAATAAGCCATAAGAGAGAAAAAGAAAAAGTTAAGCGAAAATCGATAAAAGTATGATTCTGAAATAAAAATGAAAGTTCACTTGATTATTAAATCAATTATGTAGTTTAACTACACCTTTATTTTTAATTAAAAATATGTTCCACGCCAATGATTAGATAAACTACACCATATTTATAAGTATTTAATTTATAATAATTTTTTTATTTTAAAACCAATCCAAGGAATCGTCTGGTCATACTAGCGATATCTCGCCAAATCCCTTTTAAATTTAAAATGCCATTTTAAATTTAAAAACACTTACCCACAAGACAAGAGAGTTTAAATTTGAATTTAAAATGAAGAATTAATACATGGATTAAAGTTTGTGGAAAAATATTATCTTATTCACATAAAAATTATGGATAACTTCAGAGTTATCCACATATTTGATCAGGATTACTACACACTTAAAGCAATATCACTCACGTATTCTTTAATTTATTACACCAAATTTTTTATAAGTGATTGAGAACTTAGTTTTTCTACATGGGGGAGTATTTATTATTTTCAGCCAAATCCAAACTGAATATTTGATCAGTTTTATTGCATTTATATTCCTCTAATGCCACTTTGACCTATGCAGTTTTCACCCAGCATTCTGGACTGCATATATACTCTTCATCGTATAAAGAGCGTCCTTCTACCTCTCTTTCCTGTTCAAATATTATTCTTCAAAGAATCAATCCTGATTGTCGTTATAACGACAGATTCACTCCATATTTCAGGTATTCTCCTGAGCTGATGATGTATACATAAACCCTTCCTTAGAGTCGATCCAGCTTATTCAACTTGGCTTTTAAAAACTAAAATGAACCTGTTCTATATCCAAAAATCTGTCCAAAATTACTTTATTTTGCCTAGCTCACAGGATATGAGTAAAAAAATTGGTCTAAAAAAAGCGCCTCGAAAGGCGCTTTTTTATATCTGATTTTATCCTGAAGGGTTATGCATCAATATCTGCATTCAAGGCATTTTCTTCAATGAAAGCACGACGTGGTTCTACGTCATCGCCCATCAAGCAAGAGAACATACGATCCGCTTCAATCGCATCGGTAACTGTCACTTGCAGCATGTTACGGTTGTCTGGATCCATGGTGGTTTCCCATAACTGTTCCGCATTCATCTCGCCCAGACCTTTATAGCGCTGGATCATCATGCCACGACGTGAGTCCTGCAAGATATGTTGCCAAACCTGATGGAAATTGCTGACCTGAATCTTGCGATCGCCTTTTTGCAAATATGCACCATCTTCAAGCAGACTAAACCAGCTCTTTGAATTCTTTAATAAACGTGCATATTCACTTGAACCTAACAGTACTGAGTCTAACAGGTAGCTATGTGGCAAATTATGTACATAGATCGTGATACGTGGCAACCAGCTTGCAGTTTTTTGACCATCTGCCAGTTCTTTTTCAAAACGCTCCAGGGTTAATTCTGGACGTAATGTTGGCTGAATGGCTTCAATCGCTGCACGCAGATTCTCACCCCATATTTCCACATAGGTTTTGTCTTCCAGCTGATCCAGCTTAAAACCTTCCAGTGAAAGTAGTGCATCAAGCAGACTCGCAGGATAACGCTGGGTCAAACGTGCCAAGCTCTTCTGGGAAGTCTGATAATCAGCAATCACATTCGCCAGTGCTTCACCACGAATCGCAGGCGCTTCTGCACTGATATGCAGTTCCAGCTCATCAATCGCATTCGAAATTAGGTAAGTTTCCAGTGCATCATTGTCCTTGATGTACTGTTCCTGCTTGCCTTTTTTCAGCTTGTACAGTGGTGGCTGGGCAATATAGATATGACCACGTTCCACAAGTTCTGGCATTTGACGGAAGAAGAAGGTCAACAGCAGCGTACGGATGTGTGAACCATCGACGTCAGCATCGGTCATGATGATGATTTTATGATAACGCAGTTTGTCCGGATTATATTCCTCACGACCAATACCACAGCCGAGTGCGGTAATCAGCGTACCAACTTCAGCAGAGGAAATCATGCGGTCAAAACGGGCACGTTCCACGTTCAGGATCTTACCTTTCAGCGGTAAAATCGCCTGCATTTTACGGTTACGACCTTGCTTGGCTGAACCACCTGCAGAATCACCCTCGACCAGGTACAGTTCAGACAAAGCTGGATCTTTTTCCTGACAATCGGCCAGTTTACCTGGAAGACCGGCAATATCCAGCGCACTCTTACGACGTGTCATTTCGCGTGCTTTACGCGCTGCATCACGCGCACGTGCTGCATCAATGATCTTGCCAGCAATCGCTTTGGCTGCTTGTGGATTTTCCAATAAATATTCAGAAAATGCCTTGTTCATGGCCTGTTCAACAGCAGTTTTTACTTCACTCGACACCAGTTTTTCTTTGGTCTGTGAAGAGAATTTTGGATCAGGCACCTTGACTGACACAATGGCAGTCAAGCCTTCACGTGCATCATCACCCGATACCGCAACTTTTTCCTTTTTCAGGATATTTTCGCTGTCCATGTAGTTATTTAAACCACGGGTCAACGCAGCGCGGAAGCCGGCCAAATGCGTACCACCATCCTTTTGCGGGATGTTATTGGTAAAGCAACGCACATTTTCCTGATAAGAATCATTCCACTGTAATGCAACTTCTACCGTAATGCCGTTGTCAGCCTGCGCAGCAGTAAAATGAAAAATATCATTCAGGTGAGTTTTGCCTTCGTTAATATATTTAACGAACTCAGACAGACCACCTTCATAATCAAAGACATGCTCAGCATTAATGCGTTCGTCACGCAGCACAATACGTACACCCGCGTTCAGGAACGACAGTTCACGCAAACGACGCGCCAAAATATCAACATTAAAAATGGTCTGACTGAACGTCTCGGCACTTGGCCAGAAACGGACACGAGTACCGGTTCTATCGGTATCGCCAACTACTTTTAATGGATATTGAGAATCGCCATGACGGTATTCTTGTTCATGAATTTTACCGGCACGGTGAATGGTCAATTCGAGTTTTTCAGACAGCGCATTCACCACTGAAACACCGACACCATGCAGACCGCCAGACACTTTATAACTGTTGTCGTCGAACTTACCACCGGCATGCAGAATGGTTAAAATCACCTCTGCTGCAGACACACCTTCTTCAGGGTGAATGTCAGTCGGAATACCACGACCATTATCAGAAACTGAAACCGATTCATCTTCATGGATCGTCACTATAATTTCATCACAGTGGCCTGCCAAGGCTTCATCAATCGAGTTGTCGACTACTTCAAACACCATGTGGTGCAGGCCTGTACCATCGTCTGTATCACCAATGTACATGCCCGGACGCTTACGGACTGCGTCTAAACCACGTAATACCTTGATGCTAGAGGAATCATAAGCCTTTTCAATGGTTTGTTCTGTTTGAGAAGCAGCTTGATCTTCTGAACTCATGGTTTCTCCCTAGTGAAAAATAGGTCTATCCAAAGATGGGTAAAACTCAAAAAATATTATTGCACAACTTGAACTGTACCGTTTTCAACACTGAATAACTGATATGAGATAGACAAATCATGTAAGTGCTTTTGTACTGATTCATGGTCTAAGGTGGTAATAAAAACTTGACTACCAAGTTGGCTCAATCGCTCAATTAAACGTTGTTGTGCGGTTAAATCTAATTCTGCTGTCACATCATCTAATAATACCACAGTTTCCTTATTACAAGAATGTAGCATTGCGATTTGCGACAGTTTTAGTGCGATCATCAGCAGCTTTTTCTGCCCGCGCGACAGGATCACATCAGCATCCCCCATCGGGGTCTTTAAACGCAAATCTGCGCGATGTGGGCCATATTCGGTATAGCGTCGCTCACAGTCTTTTTCATGCTGGTTGGTCAGATCATTTAGCAGGCCGGTTTCACTATGAAAGCCCGGACTGTATTCCAGACTGACTTGCAATTCAGGTAATAACTGTTTCAGATCATCTTCAAAAAATGGCTTCCATTGTTCCACAATCCCGACACGTTGCGAGTGCAGGATTTCACCATATTCACTCAGCATCTGGTTCCACGGTTCCAGATCAGACAGACTGAGAAAGCGTTTGCTTTTGAGCAGACTATTTCGCTGTTTCAGCGCACGAGAATAATATTGCCAGGCATGATAAAACTCTGGTTCCACGTGGAACATTAACCAGTCGAGCAATTGACGTCGTGGTTTGGCACCATGATCGATGATATCGGTACTTTGTGGATCAATCAGTTGCAAGGGTAACAGTTTGGCCAGTTGTCCCTGAGTTGCCACTAGATCGCCATTGACCTTGATCAACTGTTCCCCGCTGGCCATTTTTTGCATGCCTATTTTTTCAGTCGCAGATTGTGCAAACACAATCGCATCCTGTGCGCCATGCTGGATATAATTTTTGGGAATATGGGTACGGAAAGAACGACCAGCAGCAAGTAAATGAATCGCCTCTAAAATCGAGGTTTTACCTGAACCATTTTGGCCATAAAAAACATTAAACGGCTGCAATCCGTGGAGAGCAACCGTCTTTAAATTCCGCACACGCTCAATATGTAAACGCGTAATATGCATGTCTTATATAAATATCAAGAGCCGCGGCTTAAACACGCATCGGCATGACGACATAGGTTTGATCCGTATGCGCCGGGTCTTGTACCAAGACAGACTGATTCGCTTCAGTCATGGTCATTGACACATCATCGCCATCAAGCACACCGAGTACTTCAATCAGATACTGCGCATTAAATGACATTTCTAGCGGTGAATCAGCATATTGAATCGCCAGATCTTCAATCGCTTCATCCTGCTCCGGGTTATTGGCGCGAAGTTGCAAAGAATCGGCATTAAAGTTTAGAAACACACCACGCAGCTTTTCATTACTTAAAATCGCCACACGTTGCAAAGACTGCTTGAACACGTCATGTGCGATCATCACCACTTTGTCGCCACCACGTGGAATCACACGGCGATAATCCGGGAACTTACCATCAATCAGCTTGGTGGTGAAACGCACGGTAATATCCGCCTGTTCCTTGTCACGGCTTGGCATATTGATGGTCACATTGAGCAGTTCACGACCGATCAATAGAGATAATTGCTCATCTTCAACGCTGAGCAGGCGCTGTAATTCTGCAACGGCCTTACGTGGCACAATCGCCTGAATCGGCTGTGTTGCAGTAGATTGTGCCGCTGTTTCACATAGTGCTAGGCGGTGGCCATCAGTGGTCACAGCACGTAGCTGATTGGTATCAATTTCCAGCAAAGTACCGGTTAGGTAAAAACGTACATCCTGAACCGCCATGGCAAAAGCAGTTTTTTCAAATAGACGTTTTAGCTCACGCTGTGTCACCGTCACTTGCGTGCCTTGGGTGTTTTCAGTGTTCAGTAATGGATAATCATCAGCAGGCAATGTCCCCAATACAAAACGGCTGTTGCCCGATTTAAGGATACAGCGCTGATCTTCAGTAATATGTAAATCCACCAATGCCGCTGAAGGAAGTGACTTACAGATATCAATCAGCTTACGTGCAGGAACTGTGGTCTCACCTTCCTGCAAACATGCACCTTCAGCCAGTGCTGTACTCGCCACCAGTTCGACTTCCAGGTCGGAACCGGTAACGGTCAATGCTTGCGCAGTCACCTGAATTTTCAGGTTAGACAGGATATTCAAGGTATGGCGACGTTCAACCGCTCCTACGACATGTGAGAGAACATTCAGTAAGCTTTCTTTCGCGATTTTTAAACGCACGGTGCATTCCTCTAAAGCTGAAGATTAATATAGAAAAAGTGATTTTTTGACGGTTTACTATGCGGCAAAAGTAGCCGCATAGCAAGAATAGAATTTGAGCGATTTAGGTCAACTTTGCAACAGACGTTGCAGGTTTTTATAGTCTTCATTAAAGATCGGATCTTCTTCCCGCAGACTCTGTACTTTCTCGCAAGCATGCATCACGGTACTGTGATCACGACCGCCAAAAGCCATGCCAATTTCCGGAAAACTGTCGCCGGTTAATTCACGGGCCAGTCCCATCGCCAGCTGACGTGGACGGGCATAAATACGTGTCCGTTTTGGACCGACCAGTTCTTTCAGTGGAATACGGAAATACTCACTGACCACGCGCTGAATGTTTTCAGTACTGATGGTACGGGCACGAATTGCCAGCACATCTTTTAAAGATTCACGCACCACATCCAGATCAATTGGTGTGCCTTTAAAACGTGAAATCGCCACTACTTTGTTCAGCGCACCTTCAAGTTCACGCACGTTAGCCACCACCTGCTGGGCAATAAACAGCGCACAGTTACGTGGTAAATCGACTTGGTTGCTTTCGGCTTTTTTCAGCAGAATTTCAATTCGGGTTTCAATATCTGGTGGTTCGACTCCGACCGATAAGCCCCAGGAAAAACGTGAAACCAGACGTGGATCCAGTTCGGTTAGTTCTTTAGGATAACGATCCGAAGTCAAAATAATTTGCTTAGATTCATCCAGAAGTGCGTTAAAGGTGTAGAAAAACTCGACCAGGCTGGCTTCTTTACCGGCCAACAAGTGAATATCATCAACCAGTAATAAATCCAGAGAACGGCAATTTTTCTTAAACTCTTCAACTTTGCCCTGCTGTAACGAGCTGACAAAGTCCTGTACAAAACTTTCTGCGGTCATGTACATGACACGTGCATTCGGTTTGGCCTGTAACAGTGCATTGCCGACCGCCTGCATCAAGTGGGTTTTACCCAGACCGGTCGGACCATATAAAAATAACGGGTTGTGCTGTGAAGCACCCAGCTGAGTCAGCACCTTGCGACAGGTTTCTGCCGCCATCTGGTTAGATCGACCTTCCACAAACAGCGAGAAGGTAAACAATGGATTCAACTGACGTCTACGGCTATTTTTGCCGCTGTCTTCTTTTTCTTTCTTCGGTTTCGGCACCGGCATCGGTGTCGAGGTCAATGCCGCTGTCGTGGTCGCCGGTTGCTCACTGGCAGATAAAATTGCCCCTGGACGCGAATCGACCAAAATTTCGACCTTGCGTACCCGTCCTTCAGACAATTGCTCTGCCAGAATCGTGATCAGTTCCAGATGATGTTCTTGAATGTAACGCGTCCAGTAAGGATTAGGTGCATACAAACGCAAGCTGTCTTCCAGCTCTTCTGCAACCAATGGGCGAATCCACATTGTAAAGACATTTCCAGAGAGCTCTTGTCGCAGGCGATTTAAGCAATCCGTCCAAAGCATGTGAATCCCCTATTCATTCCATTGTTCATTCAAAAAAGATGACCGCGACCAAAAGCGGGTCGTCATTCTAACCAAGTTATCCACATCTGTCATGGCAATTTCCACAAAAACTGTGCAAAAAGAAATCACCACGCATAAATTTAACTTTAAAACCCAGTGTGGATAAGTTTATCCGCAAGCTGTGGATAAAATATATCACAAAGTTATCCACAAAGTATAAAATTAATAGAAACAGTTTTATCCACAATATAAGTTTATGTTTAATTAAATAAAAAGTGGCTTATCCATAGAAAAAGTGCTCCCTAATAGTAATAAATTTAAATTTATAAATTTGAATTTATTTATAAGATCACTGGTTTTTGTGGATAACTCAGAAAGCTTCAAATTTAAATTCAAAAACACAGGTTAAATTTAAAATCTGGATAACATGTGGATAACTTTGTTGATAGAGTTGTTTATAACTTATATATATTTATATAACAATAACTTAATTTGTGATTAACTTGAATTGAACTATTTTTTATTCAGTTCTCTGAAAAACCAAGGTCTTTATCTTTTTTGATCTTATTTGAAAAGAAAACCGCTTTTGCATTGACAGCTCAAGCAATGAGCACTAAAATCGCGGACCTTCATAGAAAGATCATTTTTTGGAGTTTCAATATGAAACGTACATTCCAACCGTCTGAATTAAAGCGTAAGCGTGTTCATGGTTTCCGTGCTCGTATGGCTACTAAAGCTGGTCGTCAAGTATTAGCTCGCCGTCGTGCAAAAGGTCGTCATAGCTTAACTGTTTAATCAGTTACGCTAAGACGATTTTGGGTGTTATGACAAAACTTTATAGTTTTGGCACAGAGTTGCGATTACGCTGTGCTGCCGATTATAAAGGTGTCTTTGATGGTGCGCTTTTTAAAGTGCATCAACCCCATTTCTTATTTCTTGCAAAACATTCCGAACTGCCAAATAGCCGTTTGGGTTTAGTTGTTGCCAAGAAGAAAGTGCGACGTGCACACGAAAGAAATCGAGTAAAACGACTTGCTCGCGAAAGTTTTCGCCTGCATCAACAGCAATTAGATGACTTAGACATTGTAATCATGCCGAAAATGGGTGTTGAAGCAGTGCCTAATGCAGAATTGCACCAGCAATTACAATTTGCCTGGCAGAAACTTAATCGTCTTGCCAAAAAGCATTCAAAAATAGCCCCCTCCCCACAAAAGTAGAGTTGGCCAATGGTACGTTTACTGCATTGGTTGATCCGTTTCTATCAGATTGCGATTAGTCCTCTTCTTGGACCGCGCTGTCGTTATATTCCAACTTGTTCTCAATATTCCTTGGAAGCAGTCCAGATGCATGGCGCTGGGCGTGGAGTGTGGCTGGCTACTAAACGTATTTGCCGTTGTCATCCGTGGGGGGGCTCGGGATATGATCCTGTTCCCTCAAAAGCGATTCGTTTTATTTCATTTCAGCAAATAGATTCTCAAACGCTTCACGTTGCTGTACCCTTTCGTGATCGTTTATTGAACCAAAATCACTCTCACCACTTGGGGTAATACATATGCAACAATGGGCCAGGATTGCAATTCTCGGAGCCATGTTTGTTGTCGCATATTTGCTAATTTTGGCGTGGCAAAAAGATTATGGAAATGCTGAAACAAAACCGCAGCAGGAAACTGCTGTTGTTTCACATGACGTATCTGCAGATTTGCCAAATGGTCAGACGGCTACAGTTGCCTCTGATCTGCCACAAGCAAATGTGCCAGCACAGCAAGCCACGGATGCCACAGCACCTGTAAGTCAGCAGCTTATTTCAGTACAAACTGACCTTTATCATCTTTGGATCAATCCGAAGGGTGGTGATATTGTTCGTATTGAATTACTCAATCATGACAAGAACAAAGACAGCGATGAGCCGTTCGTCATGCTGGAAAGCGATGCGAAACGTACTTATGTCGCCCAGTCTGGCCTGATCGGTCTGAATGGACCGGACAGCAGCCGTAACGGCCGTCCAATGTATGAGCTGGAAAAAACTGCTTATACCCTGGCAGATGCGAAAACAGTCAAATCCAAAGATGGTGAAAACCTGAAAGTATTGTCTGTACCGCTAGTGTTTAAAACCGCTGACGGGATCGAGATCATTAAGACCTTCAATTTCACTGAAGGTGAATATCCGGTCGTAGTGAACCACAAAGTGGTCAACCGCAGTGGCCAGACCTGGCAAGGTCAGATGTTCGGTCAGATCAAACGCGATAACTCGGAAGATCCAGGCAAATCTGATCAGGGGATCTTCACGCTGGGAACATTCCTCGGCGGTGCATGGGGTACCCCGGACGAGCAGTACAACAAGCTTAAATTCGACAACTTTGTTGAAGAAAAAGTCAGTACTGAAGCGACAGGTGGTTGGGTGGCAATGGTACAGCACTACTTTGTCAGTGCATGGGTTCCAGGTCAGCTGAAGTTGACTCAAGGCAATGGCGAAGCTTATAGCGCCAAGCTTGAATCACGTAAATCAACCGATAACATGAACATCATCGGTTTTACCTCACCGACATTCAATGTGCCTGCAGGTACAGTGGCTGAAATTGATGCGACTTTCTATTCAGGTCCAAAAATCCAGTCAGAACTGAAAGATTTGGCTGCGGGTTTAAACCAGACCGTTGATTATGGCTGGTTATGGCCAATCGCGAAATTACTGTTCGTGGGTCTTGAATTCTTCCATGGTCTGGTAGGTAACTGGGGCTGGGCAATTATTCTGTTGACCGTTCTGGTGAAACTGATCCTGTGGCCATTGTCGTCGAAGAGCTATCGCTCGATGGCGAAAATGCGGGTGATTGCGCCAGAAATGCAACGCATGAAAGAAGAGTTCGGTGAAGATCGCATGCGCTTCTCTCAAGAAATGATGGCATTATACAAACGTGAACAGGTCAATCCGCTTGCCGGCTGTTTACCACTGTTATTACAAATGCCGATTTTCCTGGCCTTGTACTGGGTATTGATGGAATCTGTGGAACTGCGTCATGCGCCATGGATGCTGTGGATTCAGGATTTGTCTTCAATGGATCCTTGGTTCATTCTGCCGTTGTTGATGGGCTTGACGATGTATATCCAACAGTCGTTAAATCCGCAGCCAACTGATCCAATGCAGGCGAAAGTCTTCAAGTTTATGCCGATCATCTTTACCGTATTCTTGTTGTTCTTCCCGGCAGGCTTGGTTCTGTACTGGATCGTCAACAACTTGATCACGATTCTGCAACAAACTTTGATTAACAAGTCTGTTGCCAAAGATCGCGCGAAACGTGATGAGGCTACTCCAGTCAACTAAGTTGTACGGATAGGCTGAATAAATCCGCTTAAGATGGTAATCTTAGGCGGATTTTTTTTGGCTGTACTTTTGAGTCTTTGCAGGTGAATTTTATGCTCAACCGAACCACAACTATTGCTGCGATTGCAACTCCACCAGGACGTGGCGGCGTTGGGGTGATTCGCCTGTCAGGTCCGAAATCCTATGAAATTGCCCAGAAACTGACGCAAAAAGAGCTGCCCAAAGCTCGTTTTGCCGGTTTCCGCCAGTTCTACGATGCAGCAGGTGAAGTCATGGATGAAGGACTGGTGATCTGTTTTCCGAATCCAAACTCATTTACCGGTGAAGATGTCGTAGAGCTGCAAGGCCATGGTGGTCCGGTGATTCAAAATGCTCTGCTTGGTCGTTTACTGGAGCTGGGCGCCACTGCGGCCAAAGCCGGTGAGTTCTCGATGCGTGCTTTTGAGAATGGCAAACTGGATCTAGTGCAGGCTGAAGCAATTGCCGACCTGATTGATGCAACTTCGCAAGCGGCTGCACGTTCTGCGGTACGTTCACTGCAAGGAGCGTTTTCGACCAAAGTTAATGCAGTTCTTGAGCAGCTGATTCACCTGCGTTTGCATGTGGAAGCCGCGATTGATTTTCCGGAAGAAGAAATTGATTTTCTGGCCGATGGCAAGATTTTAAATCTGTTAGATGGCGTATCCAGTGCAGTCACTCAAGTCCAGCAATCCGCACGTCAAGGTCAGTTGTTACGTGAAGGATTGCAAGTCGTAATTGCGGGTAAACCGAATGCTGGTAAATCTTCGTTGCTGAATGCATTGGCTGGAATTGAACGCGCGATTGTGACCGATATTGCCGGCACCACCCGTGATGTCCTGCATGAAAAGATTACTTTAAATGGTCTGCCGATCACCCTCACCGATACCGCAGGCTTGCGTGAAACTGGCGATATCGTGGAAAAAGAAGGGATCCGCCGCGCGATTAAAGAAATTGAACAGGCCGATTTATTACTCTTGGTCTATGACTTAAGCCAGGGCGAAGATCCGCTGCAACTCGCCCAAGAATATTTTGCCGAACATATCGAGCCAAAACGTTTGATGCTGATTGGCAATAAATGCGACCTGACCGGTGCTGAAGCCGTGATTGGCGATTTAAATGGTTTCCGGCATATTGCAGTCTCTGCCAAACAGGAAACCGGTGTTCAAGCGCTCATAGAGGCAATTACAGCGCATGCAGGCTTCCAGCCTGAGGAAGACACCTTTATCGCCCGTACCCGTCATTTAGACGCAATGAAGCGCACTCAGCTCTATCTGGCTGAAGCGCGTGAACAACTGGTGGTGTATAACGCCGGTGAACTGGTGGCAGAGTCCTTACGTCTGGCGCAAAATGCCTTGGGTGAGATCACTGGTGATTTCAGTGCAGATGATCTGCTGGGCAAAATCTTCGGTTCATTTTGTATTGGTAAATAGTTATTTAATCAACATAAAAAAAGCCCTCAACTGAGTAATGCCAGTCAGTTAAGAAATTGACTGGCATTTTCTTGGATATTTTTGTGCTTTAATTTTCACTACTCGCGGACATTGCCTTTGCCTTT
>NZ_JAMXXC010000028.1:0-35820 GCF_024129855.1 Acinetobacter lwoffii | reverse complement strand
ATTACGCAAGTTACATAACTTATGATGCTTATGCAATCCGGGTGCTGGGTAACCAATTCTGGATCATAAGCAGCTAAATACAGCTGTTTAATCTCATAGAATTCTGTAACTCAACCCAGAACTATCAGATCAGACAAAGCTGTCTCACTGCCTGATTTATCCATATTATCAGCTATTATAATGTCGTATTTTTGCTCGACAAAATGTCGTATTTTTGCTAGTTTAAAGGTATGTGAAAACTGATGTATAAGGGAGATGCGATGACAATTAAAGCGAAAATGCAAATGCGCATCAAACGCTCAAAACGTTATGTTTTTATGCGTGATGATTTTAAGGACATTGCGAATTATGACCAAATTGGAAGAGTTCTGCGAAACTTAGTTCAAGAAGGTGAGCTAATCAAAGTTGGTTATGGTATTTATACCCAAGCAAGAAAAAACCAAATTACCGGCAAAGTAATGCCAGCCTGTCCAGAAGGTGCGGATGCAGTGATCTTAGAGGCATTAACAAGATTGGGTGTGCGGGTTACGTTGGGTAAGGCTACGGAAAAATATTTATCTGGTCAATCCACCCAGATCCCAGCCTTTACTCAAATTAAAACCCCGCGTCGTTTTACACGCCAATTGTCTGTAGGTCGTAGCCAAATTAATGCCTGATATAAAAAATCTGTTTGCAGATGTCGCTGATGCGCTTGGTATTGGTGCAACTTCTATTGTTGAAAAAGATTACTATGTTGTCGAGTTATTGAGACTATTAGAGTCTCTAGAATTTGAAACGCATGACTTGGTTTTTGCTGGTGGAACTTCTTTAGCTAAAGCAAATATTCAGTTAAATAGGATGTCTGAAGATGTGGACATTAAAATAGTTCCAAAACCGGATATTGCATTAAGTCGCTCTAAAGCTAAAGTTGTACGTAAACAATTGCTTCATCAAGTACAAGACAAAATCTCTCAATCTGATTTCTTTAAAATTGAAGAGGAACCAGTTGTCTGGGATGAATATCGTTATATGGAATTACTAATTCGATATCCTCAGCATTTCAATCAAGCTCCCTGTTTACGACCATTCATTAAATTGGAATTAGTTGAAACAGACTTGCTTGAGCCTTTTGAATCTAGAAGTATCACCTCGTTTGTGTATGACTTGGCTAAGGAAGGGAAGCCTGTCGATGCTTTTCCCTCCGTCACAATTGTCAGTACCAGTATCGAGAAGCTGATAGCAATTTTAAGGCGTACAGCGGCCTTTGCTAGAAATGCTGAAAGAGCTGATGATGAATCATTAGTTCGACATGTGTATGACTACTTTAAAATTACCTATGGTAAACGACAAGATTTTGTTTATTTAGGGCACTTAGCTACTAAAGTTATAAAAACTGATATTGAGCGTTACGGTCGTCAGCATACTCTTATGGTTGAAGACCCGATTGCTGAATTGTTATTTGGTTTAAATGAATTAAGTCGTAATCCACTCTATAAAGCCAGGTTTAATAATTTTGTTGTTCCTATGGTGTTCGGGGACGAACAGATAACATGGCAGCAAGCCTATTCACATTTTCAGGACTCAGCTCAACAGATCTTCGCTAACTTAAAGTTGTAAATGTAGAAAAGCAATTAGCTTTTTTGTATAAACCTATGCTGAAAAGTTGATGTAGCTTTAACTTTGCAATCTTTAAGCAACAAAGCATCTATTTACTTCCCTTATGAAGTTTTATAAAGTTACGTAACTTTATAAGTTATACTGTGGACTCCAGTCTACAAAATAGATAGCTATTCATAGCGAATTAATCATATTTTGAGTTTTCTTGTATAGTCACATTTTGGGTAGCTATTACATGCCATGAATGGTCCATATTTACCATTCTTTTTCCAAAGCCGTCCTTGTCTGCATTTCATAGCGAATTAATCATATTTTGAGTTTTCTTGTATAGTCACAATTTGGGTAGCTATTACATGCCATGAATGGTCCATATTTACCATTCTTTTTCCAAAGCCGTCCTTGTCCGCATTTTGGACACAGCCATTCAGGTGGTATGTCACAGTTGATTTTTTTATGTTCATCTTGTGGTATATGAATAAACTCTTTGAGATTTTTGTCTTTGGTAATTTCTTCTAAAAAAACTGAACCACGCTCACCAATTAAATAAACCTTTTCCTTTGCACGAGTCAGTGCAACATAAAACAAGCGACGTTCCTCAGCAAAAGCATATGTTTCAGGTTGTGGTAAAACTAAGTTCAAAAGAGGATCATCTTCCTTTTCAGAAGGGAATGCACTGCCACCTTTATTCAAACCTACCAAAATTACATAATCTGCTTGCAACCCTTTAGACGAATGGATTGTTTTAAATTGGACAGTACAGTTTCTGCATAATGGCTGTACATTACCTAAATTAGGCTTATGGTGGTTATACCGACCTAAAATATAAATAGACTTTTTCTTTGGATTACCTGCGTTAGCTTCATTGATATCTGAAATGATTTTAACCAGATAATTAAGTATATCTTCATTCTTTGTAGAAAAGTTTATTTCAACGACTTTGCTGGTGGTTTGGTCAATGGCTTTGACCACTTTTTGCATTTGTGCTTTATTTTTTTGAATGAAACTACTGGCAATATTGGCAATACCCTGATTGGAACGGAATGTTTGAGTCAACTGAGTTTGTTTAGTATAGCCGAAGACTTTTTCAAACTGAGTGAAAATACTGATGTCTGAACCTGCAAAACGATAGATCGCTTGCCAATCATCACCAACACAAAACAGTTTTGCTTCAGGAACTTGATTTAATAACGCCTGAATAAACCGTGCCCTTGACTGAGATGTATCCTGAAATTCATCAACAATAATCAGTTTGAATGGACTTCTATATTTATTTTCATTGACCAGTCTGGCAGATTCAATCAGTAAGTCATCAAAATCACACTCTTTGTTTGAGCTTAAAGTTCCTTCATACTTTGCATAAACTTTTGAAAATAATTCCAAGAATAAGCTTTGACGTAATGTGAGGGATGGGTTTTCCAATAGCTTAATCACACTGGCTTGATTGGACTTATAGTGGCTTAAAAAACTGCCGTAAAGGTCATCAGCATTCTGTTCGTAGATGGAGAATGCTTTGGTATTAATGTCATTGAGACTACGCGGTTGAAATATTTGCCCACGTGTTTGAAGTTCATATTCCAGCTTTTTGAACATCGAACCTGTAATAAATTCATGAAAGGTGGTACTGATTAAATCAGTTTTATACTTCTGGTGGGTTTCCGACTTCCATTTCATTTCGTCCAGATATTTTTGTCCAAAATGAGCAGGCGGTTTGCCGTTTTGATCCACGGCATAATGTTCTAAATACAGATTAATATCTGGGAAATAAAAATCGGGTTTGTACTGACGATAATTTTCATTTGCAGTTTCATGTTCATAAGCACGTTCATACTCGTAGGGAATTCCTTGGCTGTACAACCAGTTGGCAATGGCTTTTTCACCATGAGATTTAACGAGTTCACCTTGGTAGGTGACAAAACCATCTTTGAATCTGTCAAAGGATTGTTTTTGTGCTTTTTCCCATTCACTTTGAGTTTTGAATGCAAAAGGCGAGAGTGGTGCTTTTGAATAGGCTGTTTTGAATAAAAGATATTTTTCCTGAAAATCAGAATCAGTTTCATTCAACTGTTGAATGATTCGATTGAGTAATGGTTGAGTCTTGCCTGCATGCTCAGAGACGGACGGGCTTTTGCTTGTGGCTTTACCGATTACTCTTACTCCAAACTGATGAAAGTTTAGTGCTTCGATTTTCGTATTAAACTTCTCAAGAATATCTTTTAGTCTTAAATTGATTCGCTCGTTAAGTTCTTCACCAGCATTTCTGTTGAATGCTAAAACCAATATTTCTTCAGGCTTATAAAGACCTGTTAAAAGTGCATAGCCTACTTTCCCAACAATGGTCGAGGTTTTGCCCGAACCTGCCGCAGCCACCAATAAGTTGCGATCCTCAAAAATAATTGAAGAAATACGCTGTTCTTCAGTGAGAGGTGTACTTTCTACCTGATCAAAAAAATCTTTAAATGCAACTAATTCACTGTCAATGAAACGTTTATTTTTGGAATCAATGGCATGGTTTGCTTTGATGGGAAGCTCGATAAACTGTTTTAGCTGTTCAAACAAACCTTGTTGAAATGGTTCAAAGACAAAGGACTTGTCTCGTTGAATTAGTCTGTTGAATCGATCAATTTCATCTTTTGATCTTTGAGTAATATCTGCTTTGAATAGTTGCGCAAAATGATGGGATAAATAACGGTTTTGTTGAATGAAGTCTTGGTATTCGAATAAATAGGGGAGCAGTGTTGTTTTAATCTGTTCAGCATTTCTTTGGTTTTTTAGAAATTCAGCATCATTGTAAATTTCAGTCTGAAGTTTTTCTGCTTGAGCATTAAACAGACCTTTAAACAGATAATTCTGATCCTGTGTTTTCAGTGTGACTGTAGACCACATCCATCCTTTACGGATATAGGCTTCTAAGACCTGCTCAGGGTTAAGTTTTACAATAGCGCCATCAAGTTCAAGTGTAAGCTCAGGAAATTCATAGTTTATGCACCATTTGGTTGAACCTGCAAAAATATAGCTAAGTAAACTTGGTTGAATTTCCATAATGCCCTAAAGAAAAAATTATTAAAATAATGAAAGATTTGCGAGTAATTATAAAGTTATGAGATATTTTTTTCAGCAATAAGTATGGCTTTGTTGCACAAACACTTAAAAGTTAAAGTGCCTTTGTACGCCACGATCAATTCTATAGCCCTGTGAAGCAACAAATTTCGATTCACTTAGATACTGATGTTCTTGCATTTAACGAGACTGGCATCTAATCGAGTTGTCGTAAAATTTAAAACATGCTGCCTACGATAGCTCAATTAAAAATATTTGTGTAGATACCTATGCCTTGGGGGTAGAACTGGCTGTTTGCTGGCTCGCTACGCAGTGGTCAGCGAGCAGCGAACATGATGACCCTGATCCAGTCAGCAAAGATGAATGGGCTGTATCCATATGCCTATTTAAGTGATGTGCTGAAAAGGTTGCCGACAGATAAAGTGACCCAAATAGAATTACTGCGACACCGCTGGGAACCTGAACCCAATTAAAAAATAGCGATGGGGTTCAGCGGATGCTTACCAAAATTTGAGGCGAGGCACATGATTTTCTGCTCAATTTAAACTGTTTTAACAGCATATCGATCAGTTTGATAAGCTCAAAGATTTACATCTTAGGCGGTTTGTTCACTTGCTTTTTATGACTGGATTTAATGATGTTTTGTTGAAACTGTTTATGGAAATTGAGGGGTTGTAACTAATATAGTGGGAGAGTTTGCAGAATATTAGATATTTTAAAATTATAAGTATTTGAATAATATTATTATTGTGATTATTAACTAAAAAATCTTTAAAAGTAAATAAAAAAAATGTTATAAAACTTTGTGTGTTAATTTTTGGTCATTTTAGTATGATTTTTGCTCAGTCAGCAAGCAGCACTGCCCTCTTTCTTTATCAGTTCGTTCTTCCTTTCGTTACCAGAACACCAAAGCTACTTAAGTTGAAGCAGAAAGTGGAGAGTCTGATGAAACAGGAACCAGGCAAGAATAAAAACAAACAGAAGGAGTTTGAAAAATGCTATGTGAAGATCTGGGAGCAGATTATCAAGATATTAAAAACTGACAGTGCCGTGCGTGCACATGTGCATTACCTGCCACAGCTGCAGTTGATCCGTGAGCTTGGTATTTATATTGAACCAGAATTTCAGGCTAAAGTTTTTGGTCAGTCTGGATCACTCAGTGCCTATTTTTTGATAACGTTTTTTAACTTGCGCAATGAGGAAATCAAAAAACAAGTTAAAGAGATTCTGAAAATTAAGCGTCAGTGTGATCTTAGTCCTGAAGAAAAAATTGAATTGTGAGTTATGAAACGTGGCAAAAGTACAATCTTTAGAAGATTTTTTAAAAGATAAGCTCATTACTGACGCGAAAGAATCTGAGAAATCAAATAAAGAAGAAAAAATAAATAATGATCAATTGCGGGTCAAATTCGCGATCCTATATTTGCAACTACAGCACACTGTAACATTCACAGAATTTTCTGAATTATCTGTAGATGATTTACTCCAAATTGAGCAATTGAAAGCCAATGCAGCTGAGATTTATACCTCGATTGTGAGCGCCCGAAAGCTAGGCAAAGATTATCTATTTGCGGCATTCACTTATTTTTCTACATATGTTCCTGAACAATTGGATGAAGCTGGCTACTTCCTTTTGCGGGTCAGTTATTTCTTTTACACGCAATATCAGGCGATTTATTCATTAGAGGCTTCTGACGCTAAGCAAAAAGAAATCTGTGATTTGTTGCGCTACATTTGTAAACCGCTGGTTAAGCTTGGTCTGCAACAGCAAGAGGAAAGCAGTGAAGAAAGGGACAGCAGACTATTACTGCAATGCTGCTTAGATTTTATGCTCCAACAGGAAAAGCTCAGTGGGAAAATTTATGAAAAATGGACGGGGTTTATTCAAAATCTTTCCTTAAAAGAGAAAAACTTTTCCAGCTACTTGCATGCACTGACCATCATTTTTAAACGTCTATCTGACGGAATAATCGTGTATCGAAAAGTTCGTAGGAAAATACGAAGAAAACGGATATTACAAAAAATAAAAGCTAAAAAACGGAAACCGAGAAAACTAAGACCTAAAAAGCTGAAACCTGTGCCGGATTGGCCCTTTCAAGAAGAGGACGTTAAAGAGGATTACCCATCGAAGGATAAGATTAATTTAACGGATTTGCCGGCCGATATCACATTTGATCCATGGATAGTCATAGATGAAGAGGGCGAGATCGATGTAATTGAACAAGGTTGGCAGATCCAAACCACAGATCCAGGAACTGGTCGTTTTTTTAGATTTGTGAATGAATATGCGACGCATATATTGCGACATCGACAGCGTCGTTTACAACCGCTGGTGACCAACTCTTATTATATGAGTCCGGATGTAATTCAGCATCTGTTTTACCTGCTAAATGGCGAATTAAATAGCCAAGATTCGGACAGTTCTGCCATGGCTGCCGCCTGTTTACTCAGCCTGAGCAGTGGCTTGTCACCTGTTGCACTCCTGAACTATGAACAGCTGATTGAAAAGGGGGTGCTGCTGAAAACGGGGAGCGCCAAGTGGCCGGAATATCAGGTGAGACTGTA
This sequence comes from Acinetobacter lwoffii, assembly GCF_024129855.1. Lineage (GTDB taxonomy): Bacteria > Pseudomonadota > Gammaproteobacteria > Pseudomonadales > Moraxellaceae > Acinetobacter > Acinetobacter lwoffii_L. The sequence continues at coordinate 28,602 of NZ_JAMXXC010000028.1, read as the reverse complement.
TCTGGCGATTACTCAGCAAAAAAATGAAAGTTTAATGCCACATCAGTTGAATCATACGGTATCTCATGAGTTGTATCTGTCCAGCAGCTGGTTTGAATATCTACATTTACGTTGTGGTACTGCGCCTGTGACGGTGCAAGAGGTCAATCAATATCTGAAAAAATGCATAGCAGGACAACAGCTTGGTTCAATCACTGTCGAAAAGTTACAGGCACAGTTGTACTTCCATGTTTTTCACCACACGTTTAATGAATATATTGCACATGTGCTGTCGGGCAAAGATAGTTCTCATGATCTTCCTGGCAGTTTTTACGGGGGTGTTGCAAAGAAGCAGCTGAATGAGAAATACCGGATTTATCTGAATACGTTGTGCAGACCGGACACTGAAGCCGGGATCAAGATCGTCGAGCAGCAGTTTGAAAGCTCGAGTGAAGCAGATACCACCCGGCTGGGGAGTCAATTGGCCCTGACTCCGGATTTTGTGTCCGATTTCTTCCAGCAGCTGCACAAGGTCTGTCATGAGAAAATTCAGTTGCATCAGCACCTGATCGAGCGGATCAATGCCTACAGTTTGTGGATGTGGCATATCAGCCTGTTATGTTTAACACGACGTCCGCAAGAACATTTGTTGGGGGAGTGTAGTGCTTATGATCTGGATTTAAGACTGTTGTATGTGAATGATAAAAAGAATAGCCAATCACGTAAGGATGGGCGTTTTATTCCGTTAGCGAAGTTTTTTACTCAGGCGTTTAAGCATTATCTCGATTTCTTAAACAGTGTGGTCACTCACTATACTGACTTACTGAAATTTGTCTTCAAGAAAAATATCACCCTTGAAGATCTGTTTGGCAAGGTGATTGTCTATCCGGGAAGCCTGCCGGTGACGGCTCAAGCATGGGACAGCCCTAAAATCAGGATCAAGCCTCTCAGCCGAGCTTGGGTGAATGAAGCGTTGTCGCGCTATGTCTCAGCGCCTATTTACAATAACTGGCTGCGCCATTTTGCAATGAATATGCTGATGGATCATGGAGTGGCGTTTAATGTGATTCAGGCCTTGTACGGCCATGATCAACGCGATCAGGAGCTGTTTTATCGTTATTCCTCAGCCTCCTTGTATCAGTATATATGCCATGTCAGTCAAGGCATCGATGAGATGATCAAGATATTGCAGGTTGAGCATTTATCCAGTCCGATGCCAGAAAAGGATAAAGCACATGACAAAGCATGATGTGATTGCTGCGCATATTGGTGAGCAAGTTGAACTGACTTTTCAGCAGATGCTCCAATCAATTGCAGGGCGTAAAAGAAGTACGACAGATATTGATGAAGGGCTTGAGAAAATCTGGCTAGATTTTCAGTCAGCGCTGAAGAAATTTTTGAAGAAACATAAGCTTAGCACGGCAACACTCCGAGCCCCTTATCTACAACAGAGCGAAGCCTATTTTTTTCAGCTGAAGGAAGACTACCTGAGCGAAACGCAAGAGGCTTATCCGATTAAAATCATGTCCCTGATATATGAAAATATCAAGCAGCAAGTCGAAGCGGATTTTAATAAGATGTCGGAGGTCATTAAAAAAAATCAGGGTAATACGCTTGAGATCGATAGCGAAATTGAGAAAATTTGGGTGGATTGTCAGGAAGAAATCAAGGCATTTTTAAAGGATAAAAAGATTGCCACGGTCGCGCTGAGAGCCCCTTATTTACAATGGGCTGAAGACTGTTTGATTAAGCGTAAAGAGGCTGATGAAAGCGCATCGGAAGATGCTTATCTGATTAAGATTCCATCAACCATTTATCATCAGATTGCTCAGCAAGTGGCCTTTACTTTTCAACAAATGAAGGAGGCTATTGCAGGACAGAAGGATAGCCAGCAGGAGGTCGATGACCAGATTGCCCGAATCTGGGCGGATTTCGCCAAAGGACTGGAGACTTTCTTAAGGAACAAAGACTTCACCACTCGTGCCAAGCGCAAACCGTATATCAAACACAGTGAAGCCAGTTTTTTAGCCTGTTTAGAACAGTATCAGAATGAGGAACAACAGCCTTATCCGATTAAGCTGCGTCCCACGACGCTGTTTTCTGATCCGCCACCGCGGCAGATTCTCAGCACTGAAGCCAGACTGCGGTTGGGACAGCAGCATTTTCATATTGCCAGAGGACTGAAGGCGTATTGGCGTAGCGAGACACTGCAGATGCCAACAGCACAACAGTGCTTGGGTCATCTGTATTTAAGTCTGATTTATTGTTCAGGCTGTAGTGATCTCACTCAGCTGGTCGCCATCGGCAATCGTCTGCTGGAGGAGGAGAAAGAGAAGGAGAAAATGAGCAATCCGTTGTCTGGGTATTCAACACTGTATCGAAGTGACTATAAAAAAATTACCAATCCACTGGTTCTCAGCTACAGCATGCCACACCGCTATTACGGCAATGAAATTAAAGACAAGATGATTTATCAGTGGCGGCATGTCTGGTTCAATCCTTATGCACAACTTTTTTTACACATCCTGAAACAGCAAGCAGAGGACCTGCAACCACAACATCCGCGTAAGGTGCTGGAAGCGATTCTGAGTGTGTTCGAGAATCTTAAAAAACAGCTCAAGGTCTCGGAACAGATTTCGGCATTAAAAAAAATCTTGCGATCCGAGGATCAGGATCTCATTGAGATCACTGCACTCAAGCCCTTTCAGCATGTCAACCTGGCGCTGGAAATCCATCCCGACTTGAGTCTGGATATGTGTTTAAGTGAAGTGTTACAGAATCATCTGAAAACCGTGTCTTTAACGGCAGAAGACCAAGGTGTAGCTTGGTTCAATACCTTGAAATCCACGGCTGATCTTGCCAAAGTAGAACATGAGATCCTCCCGTTAGAGACTGAAACAGCCAAACCGGTGGCTATCACGGCACATCAGCAACTGAAAGAGCTTCCATTTGAGTTGGAGTTTTTTGAACAAGAGCGAGCCCCGGCAGGGAAAAATAAGCAAAGCCAAAGACAACGCGATGAGCAACAGTTTAAGCAATGGCGCAATATCCGAACTCGGTTAAATGCAAAGAAGGCAGCCTTAAAGGGTGACAATTATAAAGAAAGCAATCTGATAGAAGCACAGTTAAGACTATTGAGCTGGATCTTTTATTTGAGAAAAGAAGAAAAAGAAAACGGCAAGAAATTAAAATTGAGTAGTATCAAGCGTTATCTGAGCAGTTTTGCGAAAGACTATTTCTGTCATATCTATATGTATGACAATGACCTTGAACAGATGAATGTAGAGCACTATGAGCAATTGTATGCCTCCATCCTGAACAGCATCGATGAACGTGCTGAAACACAGCGTGAATACACAGACACTCGCACTCAGGGTCGGGCACAATATGCCTTTGGACGACTGAAAGATTTTCATGCCTTTTGCCAGAAAGAATATCCGGAGAATGTGCCAGCGGTCAGCAGCTTTGACCATAGTGATTTTCAACGTATCCAGTTCTGCCAAGCCAAGCTCATCAGCCCACAGCTGTTTATTCAATTAAAAAAAAGAGTCATTCAGAAAATTGAGGCCTGTTCAACTGAAAAAGAAAAAGTCTATCTGCAGCTGTTGCTGCTGATGTACCTCCTGGCTTATCGTTTGGGATGTCGACTCAATGAAATCCGGGGACTGACGCTGGGTGAAATCATTTGTCCTCAACTGCTGTGGAAAGACGATCCAGGCAATCAAACGGTCGCCATTCGCATCATCTTAAGAAACAATGTCTATCGACGACTGAAAAGTCAAAATGCGCAACGTCAACTCGATTTGAATGCGGTATTACTGGATGATGAACTGCAAGCGGTGAAAAGCTATCTGCTAGATTGTTTTCAGCAGCCGAATAATAAAAAGGCGAACGAGCAGCTGGTTTTTGAGATCGGTGGAGAAATCCTGAGTGAGCTGTATATCTCACAAATGACCCGACTGCTGTTTGATGAAATTATCGATCCAGGTCATGGCTATACATTTCACAGTTTCCGCCATAGTGCCGCCAATCATTTGGCAATCGCCTGGCTGGGATCGAAAGAAATGGTGATGACCTATACCGACTACAGCTGGCAGCAGGCTAAGTCCATGCGCAAGCATCTGTTCGGTGAACAGGCGATCAGGCATGAAGCGGTGATTCAGCATAAATGGCGGTTGTTGGCAGATTGGATGGGGCATAGCTCGATTGAACAAACGGCCTCACACTACCTGCATACCTTGGATCTGCTGGCGATTGATCGAATTTACAATACGCCCTGTGTGGTTCATCCTTCTGTTCTGAACAGGCATTATGATCGTGGAGAAACTGAAGCGGTGGATCTGCATCGCGACCGCCCATACCGAAAGTGCTTTGAATCTGATCATCGGGTGTTGGGTATTGATCAGAAGGTACAACCGTGTCCGATGCCCAAGATGCAATTCGAGTTGAAGCCAACCTCCTATGAGCTCATCTACCCGTATCTCAACATCCAGAAAAACGTAGAGATCAAAGCGCCTGATACAGAGGATCAGCTACATATTTGGGTTAAGCGTGCGTTTTGGCTTGCTACAAAATGGCAAGTCCCTCGATTCAGTCAATCAGAATGGAATCAGGACGGTGCAGCATTGACCGACAACCAGCACTTAACTGACCTGTATGACAAGCAGATCAAAACCAAGCTGAAGCCAAAGAGCCTACAGCTATTTATCGCATTAAAAGATCTTTTAAAGGAGAAAGTTCTGTCGGCTTTAGCTGTATTGATTCAGCATGGCAAACTCAGAAGAAACCAGTTTTGTTTCCAATGTCGTTTTGATGCCCAGCAAAAGCCAAAAATGGATTGGGAAATGCAGGATTTTATCGAGGGGATGCAGCTGTTGTTACCTGAGGATGTCCAATTGCAGTACGATAACTATCCGGTGGATCTCACGCAAAAAAGCCGTGAGATTCACGTCTATTTTATCGATCAACAAAGCAAGAAAAACATCACATTATCTCTTGCATTTGATTTGCTACTGGAAGCTGTACAACACCCTTCCTTATGGGAATAGCCTAAGCAGATATCGTTCAATTTAAGGGGCCCAGGCCTTTGCTTTGTCAAAATCTGATTTGCCAAGCAAAGGCCTGGGTTTCCGCGAATTTGATTTTTTGTTTTAATTATTCTCATGATTTTAATTCATTGAGGTCTTTTCATAGAATTAAAAAATAAATGTAGGTAGTGTTTCAAAAAGTATGCTGCATAGATTTTGAGCTAAATAGGCATCCTTGGAGGTATTGAAAATACAGGGATTTTTTCGGTTAAAATTTTTAAAAAATAAGCCAGCATTAAATTTGAAACACCACCAGAAAATGAATAAAAAAGTCTAATTTGGTTTGACCAAAGTAAAAGATACAAATATGATAACTACATTACAGCAAAATCTGTAATCAGGCGTGGAAACCTGGAAATTACTACAGAAGCATTAAAGCCGCTTTAGCGGTTTTTTTGTGCTTATTATGCTTAGCTTGCCATTGTGGTAGGCCAGGCAGGGCAGTCTATGACTGGCCGTCTTCTGTAGTGCGGTATTTCCACCCCTGTTTGGTCTACCTCCATCTTGTGGAAAAGATGGTTGTAGATAGTAAACTCTAAACTACAGGAATTAAGCATGAACATTTTATTATCTCAAATCCCCATTTCTCTTACGTTTCTTTTGTTAGCGCTGACCGAATATTGACGGTCATTTAACTCATCGCTTTAACCAAATTGAACGATATGCACTTTCAAATTTCGTACTTTATCGAATATAGGAAAGTGCTGCCTGGAGAAAATAAAAATGGGTCCAACACGATTACTAACGAATATTATTCAGCGTAAAGTCATGTCACTAGCAGAAATGTCTCCTTCAAAGCAACGAGATAATTTTGAGGTCACACTGACTGATTTTGCCCGGCACGAAATCCTTAAATGTTTATTCAAAGCCGATAATCAGCGTTCTACTGAATATTGGAGTGTGCAAGAAATTGCAAACTTTATTGAGGATTGCACAGAAGATCAGAATATCAATTTGTGTATCTTGTATTGGAAAGATATCAAAAACAACATTTATATTATCGATGGGGCGCATCGTCTTTCGAGTATTTATGCGTGGATCAATCGATATTTTGCTGATGAACAAGTCAATCAAGCACCTAACTTTAATGACCAACAGAAAGAGGATATTCGTTACCTCCGAAATCATTTAGGGGATCTGGCTGACTTCCAAAAAATTTGTACTGATGCCAAATTTGCAGAACAAAAGTCCAAATTAGAAGATATTAAAATTAGTTTCAGGCAAGTGCTTGGTACTCCAGAAGATGCACGACGCGTATTTCAATCAATTAACTCAGATACTAAACGCCTGGATAAATATGAGGAATATCATCTAAGAAGTCGGGGGAGTGATGCATATTATGCGATCTATGCCTGTTGCTATATCAATGACAATAAATCCAATTTAGAAGAGCTTCAATATACACGTTTAAATGAGCTGATCGAGTTGGGGGAGAAGATCCATCAGCTGCTTTTCTCTACCATTTTATTAGATACTGAAATGAGTCATGGCAAAAAAATTGGCTTGGTCAATGAACTCATGAATATCATTGCGGGTGATCAGATTCATAATATTATGAGCCTGAATCAGGGTGAACGCGTTGAAAAGCTCATGTCGCATCTGTTTACGATCCTTTGCAGAATGGCAACTCCTGTAAAAAATACTGGGGTTCCGAGTTTGGGTTTACATCCATTCTTATATTTTTATAAAGACCAGCGTTTTCAGATTACTTCCTTTCTCGCATGGTTTGCTATTGTGTTTGAAATTCATGAAAGCATCATGCAGATTCATCATAGAACGATTAGCTTTAAAGAGTTTACACGCGTCCGCAGTAGTATTGAATTCTTGATTGCCAATTTTCCAGTGGCGATCACTGAAACGGTCGGCAAGTTCGGCAGTGGTATTAAAGGCTATGATCGACTGCAAATCGTTTATAAGGCATTTATCTGTTTAAGCCTAGAAATGGATATTGATTTTAAAGATAAAGAATGCCTGAATACCTTCATTTTGTCGATGTCAAAGGCTTTTAAGTACATAAACTTTAACGAGTTTTACTCTGAAAGATTTTTGGGTAATTATGATGATGGGGTGGTAGAGCATGTAGTTGGATATGTGGAATCGATTAGCCCGATCTCTCGATCAAAGCCCAAGGCCTTTTCAGCATTAACCAAAAATTTGCTTAAGCATAATTTTCTGGTGGGTAATCATAACTTTTGCCCCATTTGTGATGGATTAATCTATCTCGATTCTACTGAATCGGATCATCGGATTGCCAAAGCCGCAGGTGGCCAAGGGGTGCTAGAGAATGGTCTGCTGGTTCATCCGCTCTGTAATAGAATGAAATCAGATCTCAGCTTAGAAGAGATCAGAGCGGATTTGTTTGGTGAGTTATTGTATTAATCAGCAGGGCTATGATCTTGTTTTCTCAAGTGTATTAATTAATGATAAATCACATGATTCAACTTTTGATATATTCAGCCAGTGTAGCTTTTTTTAATTAAGTGCAGAACCATAGCTAGAAGATAGCTGTAGTTTCTGAATGACCGTCAAGGTCCTTAGTTTTGCCCATTGATCGCTCTCTGGGCATTTTTTTTGATCAAAATATAACGCTATTCTTGCTAAAAATTGAATATTAATTTTTAACGAAAATTATGTGTAGATAGGTCTAGATAAATTTTTATTCCATTTTCTGCAAATTATTGGATAAACCAACCAGCTATTCTTGTTTATGGTCTACCAGTCATTCTCATTCCAAGTAGACCATCAAGATATAAAACTACATAGCCAATTTTGCCGATACCAAACGATTCATACTCACACCACGCTCCGCAGCTTCAAGTGCTAGTTTTTGATGAACCATTGATGGAACACGAACAGCAAACCGTCCGCTATACTTTTTTTCTGAAAGAGGGATAGGTAATTTCTCATTATTGCTGATCATATCTGCTACAACTTCAGCAACAAGATCAACAATCCCTGAAAATGCTTTAGATTGTTCTGCATCGAGCCAAGACAGTGACGGAAATTCGGCACATAGACCAACATACTCATTATCTTCTGCTGACCATGTAACACGATAAGTAAATTGTTTGCTATCCATTTGACACCTCACAATGTTTTAAGTTTATCAAGTGCAGCTAATACTTGCCTAACCTGATAAGGTTTAGCCTTTCCGCTATCATCTTGAAGATTAATACGAGGATCGCCTTGCCACGGTGTTTTAAATACCGTGTGACTACCACTTGTTTGTCTTGGTTCACCAAAATATTGCTTACAAACCTTGAGTAAATCGACATAGCGGATATTTTTTGGATTATTCCGCATTTGTTCTATAAGTTGATCAAGATTTGCCATTTAAATGCTCAATAGTGCCAATGATTAATAGTATCAATATTGATACCATTAATCAAGAGTTTGGCATGCCTAGTGGCTTATACGAACAGAAATGAATGGTAGGGTGCAAATAGGAATAGGGGGTAGATTTACATAGGAATATGCAATTTACTATTCACTCAATTTGTATAGCAGATAAGTCGTAGCAGCAATGACATAACATGACATAGAAAATAATCAAAAATACAGAATTCGGATTGATGTCGTCGATAAAAAAACCTACCAAATTTCGTCTAAAGAGTAGACCTGGCATCTTGGAGCTTGTCGTGATTAGCGTCTCTAAACGGCTATAACAGCAGTTTAGAATTTTAAATAGCTCACATGAACTAGAAACTCTTTTAAAAATTAAATATACTTCCACTTGGTATCTAAACTTTGATAGAATTAATTAAAACTTTAGAGTTTAAGTGCAAACAATGAGAAAAACTAATATTCGACGTGATAGCTACTTAAAATTTCTGAATACATGGCAAAACCGTGATGTCATTAAAGTACTTTCGGGTGTACGTCGCTCTGGAAAATCCACCTTGCTGGCGATGTTTCAACAAGACCTAAAAGCACAGGGTGTACAAGCCGAAAACATCATTGCCATCAACTTTGAATTTATGGAATTTGAAGAACTCACCGATTACCGTAAACTACATGATTATGTATTGTCAAAAGTTGATGAAAGCAAGAAAAACTATGTTTTTTTAGATGAAATACAGCATGTTACCAATTTTGAAAAAGTAGTCGACTCTTTATATGTTCGGGATTATATCGATTTATATATTACAGGTTCAAATGCATTCTTTCTGAGTGGAGAACTTGCGACGTTACTCACAGGACGCTATATCGAGCAACATGTTTTACCCTTGTCATTCCAAGAGTTTAAACAGTGGCATATTGAAAATAATCCGATCATCCAACAATTATCCAATCGTGATTTGTATGCCATGTACACGCGCAGTAGTTTCCCCTATACGCTTGCCATGACCAGCCAGCAGGAAACCTATGATTACTTGCAAGCGGTCTATGCCAGTGTAATGTTTAAAGATGTTATTCCCCGTTTGAATACGGCCGATATTAACTCTCTCGAGCGTGTCGCAAGATATTTGGCAAGCGTGACAGGCTCACCCATTTCCATCAATAAAATTAAAAATACCTTTGTTTCAAGTGGGGTTAAAATCTCATTTGAAACAGTAAAACGCTATATTCAGGGCTTACAGGACAGTTTGCTATTTTATAGCGCCGCACAATTTAAAGTACGTGGGCGTGAGTTATTACAATCCTCTGAAAAATACTATTTAGTTGATGTTGGATTGCGCCGCATTATGTTGCCTGATGCTAATGCTGATCAAGGTCATATCTTAGAAAATGTGATTTATCTTGAGCTTGTCAGACGAGGCTATACGGTCTATGTCGGGCGGGTTGATGAATATGAAATTGATTTTGTTGCTGTCGATACTTTACAAAATTTAACTTATTATCAGGTGGCATTAGAAACGCTCAGTGAGGAGACACTCACCCGAGAGTTACGTCCATTACAGAAAATTTCTGATTCATATCCTAAGTATTTACTTACCTTAGACACGATAGGGACTGAAGCCAATTATAATGGTATTGTAAAAATGAACGCTCTCGATTGGTTGCTGTCTGAAAATAAGTAAAGTGGAGTGTAGGCATCGACAATCTAATTTCTCGATCAAAGCCCAAGGCCTTTTCAGCATTAACCAAAAATTTGCTTAAGCATAATTTTCTAGTGGGTAATCATAACTTTTGCCCCATTTGTGATGGATTAATCTATCTCGATTCTACTGAATCGGATCATAGGATTACCAAAGCCGCAGGTGGGCAAGGTGTGCTAGAAAATGGTCTGCTGGTTCATCTGCTCTGTAATAGAAGAAAATCAGATATCAGCTTAGAGGAGACTAGAGCGGATTTGTTTGACGAGCTTTTGTACTAATTTATCAGCAAGATATGGCTTTGGTCTGGCTGATTTACCCTAACCAGCCTTGCAAGTCATGGTTAGTCAATACTCTTGTTCTTAACCTGAACATAACGCCTAAACGATCCGATTCTATAAAGTTGGATCGTTGATTAAGCCGTTTTTAAGGACTGATTTCTATATATACAGGGGGCAGTCCTTTTAATATCACTTTGATTCATCGTATTGAAATATTGATGTTACAAAATAGTACTATTCATGTGATTGATTTAAATCAAATAGGGGATTGCAAAATGAAAAGTTTACTAACAACATTACAAGGCTTATTAGTACGTGAGCCGTCAGATTTAACCTCACAAACAATTGCTAAAATGGATTTAACCATTCATCGCCAATACCAAGATCAACAGGTGATACTATTACGTACTGACTATTTAGAATAGTCTGAATAATTAAAAAAACACACAAAATAATGAAGCTATAAAAAAGCTCCTTTAAAAAACCGCAATTCATTAAAACTACAACAAAACTTACTTTTAAGCTGTGCGATCATCAATATACTGTGAGCCACAGTCGCTGATTTAAATATAGAGTAGTAGCGAGAATCGCGCTGTAGTTTCTGAAGGATCTTAATATCCTTAGTTTGCCCACTCACCCATGTGGGCATTTTTTTTTGATCAAAATACAATGTTGTTTTTGCTAAAAAATGACGGCACCCACAATAAAACACAATATTCCAAAAATAATCCAAGGCCAGATCTTTGTCTTCGGTTGTTCTAAATTCTGAGGATTATATTCCGTGTGTTCTAGCGATGTCGGTTGTGGAACACGGGTCTTTTTAGAGTAAGGCTGGTGTTTAGAGTAAGATAGTCCCGTACCTGGAATACCGACACTGGTTCGCGTACCTTTTTTTCCAACATTTAGAGAAGCACCGGGTTTGCCAATGCTCGCACTGCTGATGCCCTTATGCGTCAGATTAATTTTTAATCCGGGGAACAGTTTAATACTCTTGCGAAATCTAAAGCCCATATTTCTCTCATTCTAAAATTTAGCTCAATTCACGCTCTATAGCAGGATCCATGATCTTCTAGAGATCGTACTTTGACGGCTATCATCACGATACTAGTATATTTTTTATCTGGTGATTGCAATACTACCTTAAAATACCGTCAAAAATCTTTACTGTATATTTGCTGTAGGGTAATCTTAAAACTGCTATTTATTGACTGATTGGTATATGACGACAGATAAGCATGAAGTCCTGCTACGAATGCGAGCGATCGAGCTGCTTGCTTACTGGGAGGGTCGTTTGGTCACCAATCGCTTGATGAGCTGGTTTGGGCTCAGTCGACAGCAGGCTTCTACTGATATCAAACGCTATAATACGCTGTATAACCCCGATGCCTTAATCCATGATCCATCGGTAAAAGGCTATGTGCCTAAAGCCAGTTTTCAACCGGTACTGACTACAGCGCATATCAATGAGTATCTCAACGTGCTCTCGGGCTTGGTCAGTGAATCGCATGCCCTGATTGCGACACCAGAACCGAATCTCTCAGCGGTACAGTTACCCGATCGCAGTGTGCGTCCTGAAGTCATCAGGGAAGTGTTGCGTGCCTGTCGAACACAAAGCTGTCTCAAAATTATTTATGCCTCCATGCAGAATCCGCAGTGGCATGAGCGCATGATTTCCCCGCATACCCTGGTTTATACCGGATTCCGTTGGCATGTTCGTGCCTATTGCCATCAGAGCAAGCAGTTTAAGGACTTTTTACTCTCCAGAATTGATCGCACACCTGTGGTGATGGCGATTGATGCAGTAGACCCTGTTCAGGACCAACAATGGCATGAAGAAATCATGCTGACGCTGATGCCTAATTCAAAATTGAATGAATCACAAAAAGCCTTGGTCGAAAAAGACTTTGGCATGCCGGATGGCAGATTACAGATTTCGGTCAAAAAAGCCCTGGCTCACTATACCTTGCAGCGCTATCAGGCTGCGATCACGCTGGCTGAGGCGGAAGATGCCTTGAAATATCCTCTGGTTTTACAAGGTTCAGATATCGAAAAACTGTCGTCTTATCTGTTTGATCAGGCGTCATAAGGAGATTGGCCATGATGGATCAATTTCATTATGACAGTGACCTGAGCGGTGGTTCACTGATGGTGCGTGAAAGTCGGCTGATCGCGGATCTGTTATTGCGAGAAGCGACCACAGAGCAGTGGTATCAGGCGATTCAGGTTGAAAATGTTTTGCAAAAAAGAACTGCTGCATCGGCACAACGCAATGCCACCGCCATTCGTAAGCGTCTGGAACGCTTAGAGCCAGATTTCTGGAAAGCCCTACGTGATGGGGATGATGAACTGGCGACCCAAGTGGCTTTTTGTGGGGCTTTAGAACGTAATCTTTTACTGGTTGAGTTTATGGAGACGGTGCTTCGAGAAGCCTATATTTCCCAGGCTCAACACTTGGACAGTTATATCTGGTCAGACTTTCTGGATGAGCGCTCACAACGCGATCCGGATATCTGTGAATGGAAAGAGTCCAGCAAGAAAAAAATGGGGCAGGTGGTCTTTCGCATGCTGGCAGAAGCCGGTTACTTAAAAAGTACCCGTAAGCTGGAGTTGCAGCGTGTGATCGTCCGGGCAGAGCTGCGTAGCCTGTTGGAAGAACATTATAAACAACGTATTAAAAGATCTATGGAAGTGTGGGTATGGACGCGGTAGTTGTAGAGGGGCAGCAATGAGTCAAGCAATACATGAGCGTCTGAATCAGATTCCAGAGCGTATTCTTTCAACCGAGTTTTTAACCGGTCAGGGGCTAGGCAATGAAATTGGATTCTGGATTTTTGATTATGCGCCTGAAGATGAGCTGAAAGTCCGCGAATATATTCATTTTCTGGAAGGGATGCTGGAGAAAAAACACAGTCAACTGAAGGTGGTGAATATTAATCTGCTACAAGCAGTGGTGGATTACCTGGCTGAGCGCAACTTTATCGATAAAGCCATTCAGATGCAAAAAGCCAAAGGCGATGAGGCGCTCATCAAAGCACTGAAAGGTCCATTGCATATGGATAAGTTTGCGCCGTATCTGGTGAGCAAATATGCCACCAATGAGCAAGATATAGTGTTGATGACGGGGGTGGGGTCGGTTTGGCCGCTATTACGTGCACATCATTTGTTAAACAGTTTGCATTCCTTGCTGGGGCATAAGCCGGTCGTATTGTTTTATCCGGGCTATTACGACGGTCAGGCCATGAGTTTATTTGGAAAAATCCCAAGCAACAATTACTACAGAGCCTTCAGATTGGTGCCATAAGCACGACAAATAGCCATAAAAATTCGGGGAATTGATTGAGATGAATATTAAAGAACTTTTTTACAAGCCATTAGATCGTGCAATTAACGGGGTGGTGAAGGCAGATCAGGATGATAATGCCACGGTTTACCAGGAGCTGGATGAGTACGTGGTCACCAATGAGCTGGAAAAGCATTTTCGTGACTTTTTCCAGTCCTATGGTACAGACCTCAGCGACCCTTCGATTGCCAATCGTGTCGGCGTGTGGATTTCTGGCTTCTTTGGTTCAGGTAAATCGCATTTTCTGAAAACCTTGTCCTATATTCTGGCCAATAAAGTGGCAAGCGATGCTGAAGGTAAGGAACGTAGCGCAGCCGAGTTCTTTGATGAATCTAAAATCCGTGATGCGTTTATCCGTGCCGATATTGGCAAGGCCGTCAGCCATCATGCCGATGTCATCCTGTTTAACATCGACAGTAAAGCCAGTTCCAATGACGATGGCAATCCGATCCTGAATGTGTTTTTACGGGTGTTTAACGAGTATCAGGGTTTTAGCGCTGATCATCCACACATTGCCCATATGGAGCGCCACCTGAGTCAGAAAGGGGTGTATGAACGCTTTAAACAGGCTTTTGAGCAGTCCAGTGGTCTCTCTTGGCTGGATGAACGTGATGGCTTTCAGTTTTATCAGGATGATGTCGAAACAGCGATTTCTCAGGCACTGAACCTATCCGCTGAAGCTGCGCATAAATGGTTTGAAGATTCTGAGCAGACCTTTAGTGTTTCGGTGGAAAACTTCTGTCAGTGGGTCAAAGAATACCTGGACAGTAAAGGACCACAGCAACGGATGCTGTTCCTGGTCGATGAAGTGGGCCAGTTTATTGGTAGTGATACCCGCTTGATGCTGACCCTGCAGACCATTACTGAAAATCTGGGCACCATTTGTAAAGGCCGGGCCTGGATTATTGTCACCTCACAAGCGGACATCGACGCGGTTTTAGGCGAGCTGTCTTCTTCCAAAGCCAATGACTTCTCTAAGATTGCCGGACGTTTTAAAACCCGTTTATCACTGTCCAGTTCCAATACCGATGAAGTCATCCAGAAACGTTTACTGCGCAAGACCCCGGAAGCTGAAGCACTGCTCAGATCGGTGTTTGAGCAAAAGGGCGATATCTTAAAAAACCAGATTACCTTTGACCGTTCAGGACCAACACTGAAAAATTTCGATGGTCCTGACAGCTTTGTGAATAACTATCCTTTTGCGCCGTATCATTTTCAACTGGTGCAGAAAGTTTTTGAAGAAATCCGTAAAGTCGGTGCGACCGGTGCACATCTGGCCTATGGTGAGCGATCTATGCTGGATGCGTTCCAGATGGCCGCTAAAGCCATTGGAACGGATGAGGTGGGGGCTTTGGTTCCATTCCACCGATTCTACAGTTCAGTAGAAGGATTTCTGGATACAGCAGTGAAGCGTACCATCGACCAGGCCGGTGAGAATAAGACCCTGGATGGTTTCGATGTGCAAATGCTGCGTACCCTGTTCATGATCCGCTATGTCGATATCATTAAAGGCACCCTAGATAACCTGGTGACCCTGTCGATTGAGAAAATCGACGAAGATAAGCTGGCATTACGCAAGCGGATTGAAGAAAGCCTGCTGCGTCTGGAAAAGGAAAGCCTGATTACCCGCAATGGCGATGAGTTCCTGTTCCTGACCAATGAAGAACGTGATATCACCCGAAAAATTAAAGCCACTGACTTAGCTGCTTCAGAAGAAAATAAAGAGTTAGCCAATCTCATTTTTAAAGATTTACTCCGGGATCAGAACAAGTACCGCCATCAGGCCAATAAAATGGACTATGTGGTGGGTCGTTTTCTGGATAGCCATAGCCTAGATGGCAAGTATGAGAGTGATTTGAAAGTTGAAATCATTTCTCCTTTAGATACTGAATACAACCTTTACAGCGAAGCCTTTTGTATTGGTAAAAGTGCTGAAGGACAGGGGCTCTTTAAACTCGGTGATGACAAGCAGTTCTTTAATGAGCTCAGAACTTGGCTGAAAACCAATAAATTCATTCGTTTAAATGATGATGGCACCCAGTCCGATATCACCCGTATTCTGACAGACCGTGGCCGTGAGAACCAGGAACGTAAAAAACGTCTGCGTGCCCGGGTCGAGGAAATGCTGCTGGACGCGGAAAGTTATGCCTTGGGTCAACATCTGCAGCTTTCATCTTCTAGCCCTTCCAGCAAGCTGGATGAGGCGTGTCGTTATCTGCTGGAAAACACCTATACCAAACTGAGCTATCTGCAGGTCTATCAGCAGGATGCTTGGCGTGAACTGAACGCCGTATTGACTGTAGATGATATGGCACAGCTGGGATTATCCCTAGATGGTGGGCAGACGAATCCGAAAGCCCTACAGGAAGTGGAACAGTATATTTCGCTGCGTGCAACCGGTACAGAACGTATTCTGGTGTCTGACGTGGTCGAGCGTTTTGCTAAACGTCCTTATGGTTGGCCGGATGCCGAGATTTTACTACTGGCAGGTCAATTGGCTGCGATGGGACGAATTTCGCTGCAGTTAAATGGGGGAACCTTGCAGCTGAAAGATGCGCTGGAACCTTTACAGAACAGCCGCCGTCGCCGTGAAGTTGCCATCATTAAAAAGCGTCAGACTGATGATCAGATATTGAAACAGGCGCGTCAACTGACTCAAGACCTATTCTCGGCCATGGGACCAGCGACAGAGAAAGAGCTGTTTGAATTCTATACCCAACATTTTAAAAACTGGTTAGCCAACTTTAAGTCGTATAAGAGCAAAACCGATGTCGGGCAATTCCCTGGCAAGAAAGTCATTGAACGGTCTATCTTAAGCTTGGATCGCTTGCTGGCCAATAGCGACAGCTTCGATTTCTTTAAGGCCGTGGTTGATAACAAGGATGACTATCTGGATCTGGAAGAAGACTACCGTGATATTCATGAATTCTTTAGTAACCAGATGCCGAGCTGGCAACAACTGCAACAGGCCTTACGTCATTTTGAGAAAAATAAACAGGCATTGGGCAGTGATGAGGTGGCAAAGAAAGCCCTCTCTGAATTACATCGTATATCCACCCTTGAATCGCCCTACGGCCTGTTAAATAAAATCGCTGATTTGGTTCGCACCGTGGAAAGTGTCAATCAACGCTTACTAACTGAAAAACGCAGTCAGGCGCTAGAGCAGCTGGATGACAAGATCAAACAGCTGGAAGCTGAAATCAAGAACAGCGGCATTGCTACAGCTGAGCTGAGTAACAAGCTACTGCGTCCGCTGCAATTGCTCAAAGCGGATATTGAAGTGGAAAGCAGCCTGTCCACCATTTACATGCTGCAAACCCAAACCGCCGTCGAGCGTTTTGATGAAGCCTTGTATGAGCTGGAACGAGAAGTTCAGACTGAAATTCAGCGTCAGGCCAAAGCGGCACAACTGGCTCAGAGCAAAGCAGAGAGCGTAACCAGCACAGCAACTACTGCCAGCCCAGTAGCAGCTGCTGTGAGTCCGGTAAAGCCCGTGATCGCCGTAGTGCCGCCGAAACCGGTGGTGGAAGTCGATGTCGCCAGCATTTACAGCAAAACCTCCAGCAGCGTCTATCTGGAAACAGAAGAGTCGGTGGATCAGTTTGTAGACGCACTCAAAGCTGAATTGAAAAAAATTGTGAGTGACAAAAAGCGTGTGCGTATCCGCTAACAGGGCTTAGGGATATCGGCATCAGTCATTAATTAAAGGTTTAAAGATGAATACCAGTAATATTAAAAAATACGCACCGCAAGCACGTAACGATTTTATCGCAGCGATGCGCAAGCAGGCCGCCAAATTTGGCATCACCGCAGACAGCATTTTACCGGCAGAACAGAAAGGGGACTTGCTGCTGATTGGCGATCAGGTTTTTCCACTGTCGGTACTGAAACCGCGTGACAAGCTGATCAAACGCATTCAAGCCAGCAGTTTTGAGCAGACGATTGATTATATCGCTTACAGTTGGTTTAACCGTCTCTGTGCGATTCGTTACATGGAATGCAAAGGCTTACTGGATCATGGTCGCCGTGTACTGAGTAGTGCAGATGGTAGTGCAGGCTTGCCGCAGATTCTGGAAGAATGTCTGGATATTGACCTACCGGGTTTAAATGCCAGCCGTGTGGCTGAACTCAAACTGGATGGCAATAAAGACGAAGAACTGTACCGTGAACTGTTACTGGCTCAATGTCATGCGTTGAATCAGGTGATGCCACTGCTGTTCGAACAGGTTTCTGATGAGTCAGAACTGTTATTACCGGATAACCTGACCAAAACCGATTCGTTGATTCGTGATTTGGTGAGCAGCATTCCGGAAGAAGACTGGTCGGATGTGCAGATTATTGGCTGGCTGTATCAGTTCTATATTTCTGAAAAGAAAGATCAGGTGATTGGTAAAGTCGTCAAGAGTGAAGACATTCCTGCAGCGACACAACTCTTCACCCCGAACTGGATTGTGAAGTATTTGGTGCAAAACAGTGTTGGTCGTCTATGGATGATGGCACAGCCAGAAAGTATGCTTGCCAGTGAGTGGGAATACTATATTCAGCCGGCTGAGCAAAGTAATGAAGTCAATGCACAGTTAAAACAGCTGATTGATGTGCGGATCAGTGAAGATGGCGATACCTTAAACCCTGAAAGCATTATGGTACTCGATCCGGCTTGTGGTTCGGGGCATATTCTGGTGGAGGCCTATGATTGCCTCAAAGCAATTTATCTGGAACGTGGTTACCGCAGCCGTGATATTCCACGTTTGATTCTGGAAAATAACCTGTACGGGATTGATATTGATACCCGTGCTGCGCAGCTCTCTAGCTTTGCACTATTAATGAAAGCACGTGAGGATGACCGCCGTTTATTTAGCAATCCACCGAAGCTGAATATTATTGCGTTGCAAGACAGCCAACCTGAACGTTTAGACGCATTGAGTCAGGATTTGGCAAACACTGGTATTGCGCAGGCGGATTTAAAAGAACTGCTGGAATTATTTGAACACTCTTCAACGTTTGGTTCTTTGATTCAAATCCCTCAAGCATTCGCTAAGAAACTACCTGATTTAGAAAGCAAGCTGAATACAGCATTAGAATCAGGCGATATTTTTGCGCAGCAGTCAGCACAAGAGTTATTGCCTTTAGTACAACAAGCTAAATTACTCGGTAAGCAATATGATGGCGTGATTGCGAATCCGCCGTATATGGGCAATAAATATTTGAATTCCTTATTAAGGGATTATTTGAAAGAAAATTATAAAGATTATGAAAAGGATATTTTTTCTAGCTTCATGATTAGAAATTTGAGTTTTTCTAAAAATAGTGGATTTTTGGGTTTCATGTCACCAATGGTTTGGATGTTTATTTCATCTTATGAAAAATTACGAAATCATTTCATTGACCAATCAGTGATAAATAGCTTAATTCAACTTGAATATAATGCTTCAGGTGAGGTGCGAGTACCTCTATGTGCATTTACACTTTCAAAATATCATGTCAAAAATTTCATAGGATCATATATCCGTTTAACTTCTTTTCCTGGTTATGATATTCAATCGGTTAAAGTTTTAGAAGCAATAAGAGATCCTAAATGCCCTTGGTTATATACTTCAAAGCCAGATTATTTTAAAAAAATTTCTGGGAGCCCAATCGCATATTGGTTGAGTAAGCAAGTCATAGACATATTCGAGAATAGCAAATCCCTAGGTGAAATAGCACAAGCTAAGCAAGGCTTAGCTACAGCGGATAATAATCAATTTCTAAGAGCATGGTTTGAGGTAAGTTCTGAGAAAATTGGATTTAGGCAATCCAACTGTAAAGATGCTTTAATTTCTAACCAAAAATGGTTCCCATATAATAAAGGCGGTGCATATCGTAAATGGTATGGTAATCAAGAGTTCATTGTTAATTGGGAAAATGATGGATATGAAATTAGGCATCATTTTGATGAGAAGGGAAAACAGAGATCTCGTCCACAGAATACACAATGTTATTTTAAAGAGTCTATTAGTTGGTCTGATATTACGTCATCTGTACCAAGTTTTCGTTATTTCCCAAGCGGGTTTATCTATGACATTACTGGTATGTCGGCACAGTCAAATGATACTAGAACGTTACACAAAGTTTTAGCATTTTGTAATTCTAAGGTGGTGGAATGGATTTCAAGTTCAATTAATCCTACATTGCATTTTCAAATTGGAAACTATCAAAAATTGCCAGCCTTGGATTTTGCATTAGAACGTGTCAAATTAGATCAAGTAGAGACTTTAATAGACATTTCTCGCTCTGATTGGAATTTCTACGAAACATCATGGGACTTTACCCAAAACCCAATCATTCGTACTCAAGAACCGTCTTTAGAGCAAGCCTTTAATACATGGCAACAGCAAAATGCTGACGCCGTTGCAGAAATGAAACGTCTGGAAGAAGAAAACAACAAGCTGTTTATTGATGCTTATGGTTTACAGGACGAACTGACACCAGATGTCCCAGATGAGCAAATTACCCTTACCCGTGCCAACCGTGAAAAAGACAGCCAGCGTTTAGTCTCTTATGCCCTTGGTTGCATGATGGGGCGTTATAACTTGGACGAACCAGGTCTGATCTATGCCCATGCAGGCAATCAAGACTTTGATGCCAGCCGTTATCAAACATTCCCAGCCGATGCAGACGGCATTATTCCATTGACCGAAATGCACTGGTTTGAAGATGATGCCACCCATCGTATCCAAGAGTTCTTAACTGCGGTTTGGGGTAAAGACACGCTGGATACCAATATGCAATGGTTGGCAGAAAGCTTGGATAAAAAAGCCAGTGAAACAGCAGAAGACACCATTCGCCGTTACCTCGCCAGCAAGTTCTATAAAGACCATATGCAGACCTATAAAAAGCGTCCAATCTATTGGTTATTTAGCAGTGGTAAGCAAGGGGCTTTTCAGGCATTGGTGTACTTGCACCGCTATAACGAAAGTACCTTGGCTCGTATGCGTACTGAATACGTGATGCCACTGATTTCCAAAATGGCTGCCTATGCTAATTCTCTAGAAACAGCAAAAGAAAGCAGTGACTCTGCGGCTGAAATCAAACGCATCGAGAAAAAACTGCAAGATTTACATAAGCAACAAGCTGAACTGAGTAGCTTTGAGGAAAAACTGCGCCATTATGCCGATCAGCGTATTTCACTGGATCTAGATGATGGGGTAAAAGTGAACTATGGCAAGTTTGGGGACTTGTTGGCTGAAGTGAAAGCAGTGACGGGGGAGAAGTAATGGATTATCAAGAACGCCTAGTTTGTTTTATTGATCTCTTGGGCTTTCAATCTGCCATAGATCAGTCATTACATGATGGCAAAGTGATAGAAGCACTCTATAGGGTTATTCATGAGTTAAAAGAACACACTTTAAAAAAAGGAATATATGGGACGATTCCAGTTTTTCTAGCTCACCCTGATAAACCATTTCAGTTAGCATCTGATGTATATGGTGAAAATGTCATCGATGAATTATCTGAATTATTTCCATTAGATATTACTCAATTTTCAGACTCATTGGTTATTTCATGTCCTAGTAGTGACTCAGGATCTTGTTTGTTGCTACTTAAATGCATTTATTTTATAAAAATTATGGTTTTTTATAATTTAGGAATGATGTTGCGTGGTGGAATTGCATTAGGAAAATTAATTCATGAGGAAGGAGGGGCATTGTTTGGCCCAGCAATGAATGAGGCTTATTACATAGAGTCTAAACTGGCGAACTATCCAAGAGTGCTCATTTCTGAAAATGCGTATGACCATTTAATAAAATCTAATGAAGATCATCCTCTTTTAAAGCCTATTTTTTCTTCTAATGATGATTATAAAGTTTTTGATTTAATTAGTGTTTTTGAATGTCCTGAAATTAAAATCAAATTCGAACTTGAGCAACTTAAAGCAGTTGAACAAGATATTCTAGAAAATTCTGAAAAAGCATATCCAAAAATAAAATACTTATTGGATAGGTGGTTACAAAAACAGACTGAACCAGAGTTGGTGGTGTCTCAATGAAATTAGATCAAATTAAACTAGGTCTAGAACAAGCTTTTTTTACTGAACAGCACCGAATTGTCTTTTGGTACGACGCTGAACAGTCCTTTAGCGAAGAAGTAAAAGCGTTAAATCTGGGGGATGTCCAGATTCTGAATATGGCAGAAGAATCCAGCCTTGCGATTAAGCTTAAACTGGAACTTGAGGATCAGCAGGGTAAATACTTGCTGTATTTCCCAAGTGCTGAGCCTGAAACTGAAAAAGACTGGTTACTGGACATCAAGCTGTATTCACGCAGCTTCTATGCCGATCGTTTCTCGATTATTTTCAATGAGCTTGGCTTACAACAGCAAAGTTTAAGAGAACATCTGGCTAAACGTGAAGAGTTTCTCAAAGCCAAAGCACGTCTAAGCGCGTTAAAACGCTATATTCAGCCTGATGCCGAGGCACAGGATCTGGATATGGCCATGATTGCTGCTGTGGTCAAGGCCGACAGTGCCGAGCTGATGCATATTGTCCTGGCACTGGCAGATGAAATGGTACAGCAGAACCTGGCTCTGGAAGTCAATCCAGACTCCTTTGCTGAACTGGAAAAATTCCAACTGGTGCCAGCTTTAGTCACCGCATTACAGGCGGAAATTGGTTATCCAGCATCGGTTGAAGAATTGAATGGGGAAGCACCATTCAAGCTTGGTACGTTCTTTATCCGTTTGATGACTACAGGTTTCTGTGAAAGCTTGGGCGATATACCGCTATGGGCTCAAGAACTGGTGATGTCATCCGTCAGCTCCCGTGCAACAGCCAGAGCCTTCTTGTCGCGCTGGAGAGACAGCTCCAAATACTACCCAACCTTCGATACACTCTCCCAGACCGTGGCCAATGCACTGCGGATCCAAGAAAAGGTCGGGGCTTTTGATCTTGAGCAGCTGCTCGATGTCATGACTTTTGAAGTGATTGAACAAAAGATCATTGTTGATTTGGCCAGTCATATCCCTGCAGCAGCCAAAGCTGAACTGGAACATTTCAGAACGATTATTTCTACCCGTCTGGATGGCTATTGGGCGTCCAAACATAAGGACGATGCAACCCGCCGTAAATACCGTACCGTCTATACAGCGTTGCAGGCAGCGATTGAGCTGTTCAGCCTGCGACTGCTGTTTGATGCCGGTTTCTATTTCGACTCTAGCGAAGCCTTGTATAAAGCCTACGAGCAAGAGTTGTATCGCTTTGATATGGCCTATCGCCACTACAGTGCTGCTTCTCAACGCGCTCATGTCGATATCCTGAAAAAACTCGATGAAGAAGTCGAAAATTGCTATTCCTACTGGTTTATTGACCACTTGGCACGTAACTGGGGAGAGCGGGTTGAAGCTGAGCAACGCTTGAATGTTTGGAAAGTGGCAGATATCCCAAATCAGCAGAACTTCTACGATACCCACGTCAGACCCTTACTCAATTCTGCAACGAAACGCCGTATTGTGGTAATTATCAGTGATGCTTTCCGTTATGAAGCTGCGGTAGAGCTGCGTGATCGTATCAATGAAAAGCGTTATTCTGAAGCGACCTTGTCTTCACAGCTGGGTGTTGTACCAAGTTACACCACACTTGGCATGGCCTCGTTGTTGCCGCATCAGACTTTGGAGTACAAAGAGGCCGCAGGGGATGATGTTTTAGTAGATGGGCAGTCCAGCAAAGGGACTGCAGCACGATCCAAAATTCTGGCTGCCTATAATGGATTGGCGGTTACCGCTGAAACGGTAAAAGGCTGGTCGCGTGATGAAGGTCGTGAAGCGCTGAAAGACCATGAGCTGATTTACGTTTATCACAACGTGATTGATGCACGCGGTGACAGCGCCTCGACAGAATCAGAAACCTTTATGGCGGTAGAACATGCCATTGAAGAGCTGACCGAACTCAGCCGCAAAATCTTAATGCACTTCAATATTTCTACCCTGTTGATTACAGCCGACCATGGCTTCCTGTTCCAGCAAAGTAAACTGGAATCTGCGGATCGTTCAAGCTTGACTGGAAAACCTGCCAATACATTGAAGAGCAAAAAACGCTATGTGATTGGGCATGGTTTACCAGAGAGCAAGGAAGCCTGGAAAGGCTCAACCCAAGCTACGGCAGGCACATTATCTGCGACTGATTTCTGGATTCCAAAAGGGGCGAACCGTTTCCATTTTGTAGGAGGCTCACGTTTTGTGCATGGCGGCATCATGCCTCAGGAAATTGTGGTGCCGGTACTGACTGTAAAACAGCTACGTGGTGAAAAGGCTGGACAGCGGACCAAGCGTAAAGTTGAGGTCATTTCTACCAAATCCACGCTGAAGATGGTCAATAACATCCAGAAGTTTGATTTGATGCAAACTGAAGCTGTCAGTGAGCTTGTCATGCCAGTGACTTTATCCATTGCCATTTATGATGGGGATCTCAAAGTTTCCAGTGAAGAAACTTTGACTTTTGATAGCACTACCGATTCTGTTGCCGATCGGGTCAAACAGGTCAGACTGTCATTGTCTGGCACTGATTTTGACCGTAAGAAAGATTACTTCCTGGTACTGAAGGACAAAGACCTTAATATCGAGATGCAACGCTATAAGGTCACCATTGATTTGGCATTTACCGATGACTTCTTCTAATAACGAATTAACGATAGAGCGTAGCCTACATGGAATCTGCTAACGATAAAGAACTGGATCAGCTGCTGAATGAACACTTTGCTGGGCGGGTGGTACGTAAGGATCTGACTAAACTGATCAAAGAAGGGGCCAATGTCCCGGTCTATGTACTTGAATACCTGCTGGGAATGTACTGTGCCTCGGATGATCCAGAGATCATTGAACAGGGACTACGTAACGTAAAGACCGTACTGGCTGAGAATTATGTCCGACCGGATGAAGCCGAGAAGGTGAAATCCCTGGTCCGTGAACGTGGCAGTTATAAAGTCATTGATCGGGTCACGGTGAAGCTGAATGAGCGTAAGGACAAATACGAAGCCTCCTTTAGTAATCTAGGTATCAAAGATGCCGAGATCTCGGCAGGCATCGTCAAAGAGTATGAAAAGCTGCTGGTTGGTGGAATTTGGGTCATCGCCACCCTTAGCTACTACTTTGATGAAGGGCAGACCTGTTCTCCATTTGGCGTGAGCTTACTCAAGCCGATTCAGATGCCCAATATGAATATGGAGGAGCTATTCAATGGACGAGCAGCGTTAACCACTGATCAGTGGCGCGAGAGTTTAATCCGTTCGATCGGTATGGAGCCGGCTTCCTTAAAAGAGGAGGTGCAATGGCACTTGTTGGCACGCATGATTCCTTTTGTCGAAAACAACTATAACGTCTGTGAGCTGGGGCCACGCGGTACCGGTAAAAGCCATATTTACAAAGAGTGTTCACCGAACAGTATTTTAGTCTCGGGTGGGCAAACGACTGTCGCCAATCTGTTCTATAACATGAGTAGCCGCCGTATTGGTCTGGTGGGGTTATGGGATGTAGTGGCTTTTGATGAAGTCGCCGGTATTTCCTTTAAGGACAAAGATGGCGTGCAGATCATGAAAGACTACATGGCATCGGGATCTTTTGCCCGTGGCCGGGAACAGATGGAAGCATCTGCTTCAATGGTTTTTGTGGGTAATATTAACCAAAGCGTCGAATCGTTGGTAAAAACCAGCCATCTCTTGGCACCTTTCCCTGAAGCCATGATCGATTCGGCATTCTTCGATCGTTTTCATGCTTATATCCCCGGCTGGGAAATTCCGAAGATGCGCCCGGAGTTCTTCACCAACCGTTATGGATTGATCGTTGATTATCTGGCTGAATTCTTCCGGGAAATGCGTAAGCGTAGCTTTGCAGACTCGATTGAGAAGTACTTCAAGCTCGGTAACAACCTGAATCAGCGTGATGTGATCGCAGTTCGCAAGACGGTTTCCGGATTGATGAAGCTGCTCTACCCACACGGTCAGTTTAATAAAGAAGATGTACGGCAATGTCTGGAATATGCGCTGCAGGTACGCCGTCGTGTCAAAGAGCAGCTGAAGAAAATTGGTGGCATGGAATTCTATGACGTTCATTTCAGCTACATCGATAATGATACCTTAGAAGAACATTTTGTATCGGTAAAAGAGCAGGGTGGTGGCGGACTGATTCCAGAAGGTCCAGCCAAGCCAGGTTTCTTATATACCATCGGGCTCAGTAATAAAGGCATGCCGGGGTTATACCGCTTAGAACTTCAAGTCACCAAAGGTTCAGGAAAGCTGGCGACGTCAGGCTTATGGAATTCAAGCAGTGCCAAGGAGCAGGTCAAGATCGCATTTGACTACTTCAAGGCCAATGCATCCAGAATATCGGGTGGTAGTAAGGTGATGGAACATGACTTCCACTTACATGTGGTTGAATTACAGAATACCGGCCCGCTCAGCCATCTTGCTCTGCCAAGTTTAGTGGCTTTCGCTTCTGGTCTCTTAGGACGATCGGTTCAAAGTCAGATGGTGGTACTGGGTGATATGAGCTTGGGTGGTTCTGTGACACCGGTGGAAAGTATTGCCGAATGTCTGCAAGTTGCTTTTGATGCGGGTGCCAAGAAGGTTGCTTTGCCAATGAGTAGTGCGGCAGATATCCCAACGATTCCTGTGGAACTGTTTACCAAGTTCCAGACCAGCTTCTATGCAGATCCGGTAGATGCGGTGTTTAAAGGGCTAGGGGTGGATTAATTTCATATCTGTCTGGAAGAGTTACAGTAGATTGTTTTAAATTCAGTTTCTCAAGTTAAACATCATGTTGTAAAAGCATACTGCCTCTTTAAAAGAGGCAGTATTTTTTCTAGTCCGTGATCATTAAACAAAAAGCAATGAACTGTACTGCTGAACCAAGAGATTAATGAAAGACTCAAAAGAGAGAATTATCATATTTATAGTCATTCTTGATTGCTTTCTATTCTGGGCTGACTATTGTGGGCAGGACATTACCTCACTATTATAAAATATTGAGATAATCATTATTTCAAGCAACTCGAGAGGCTTAAATCTCATGACTAAAAAATCTTCTGAACCTCACGCGAAAATGTCGGCAGAATCTCAAGAAAAAGTACAAGAACCCGCTAGAGAAATGAAGGATGAAAAAATCCCTTTACCCGAATTGCATCAGACCAGGGATGTTTCTGAAAAAGTAACTGAATCCAGAGAATTATTGGGCAAGCAAATGTCAGCGAACCTGATTGCGATCGCAGAACTTATCAATAAACCCATTCCTCAAATGCAGGTGGATGAACATGGTGTTTTTCACGAGGTTAAAAGTAACTGATATGTATAGCTAAATTCCAAATAAATCACCGCAGTAATCTTTGAAGTAGCTGAGCAGCCTGGGATTGAGTTATGCGTTGATCGCAGATTTCCTGCAAGACCGACAATCGTTTAAGTTCTTTATCCGACATAGACACCAACATATCAAACCGTCCGCTAACGAAATTGCAAAAGTGCATATTCTAAAAGCGGACATTTTTACTTTGGAGAAACCGGACATTTCTATTTTGGAGTTACACCTGAATTTCGCATAAGAGATTTTATGTTAAATATTAAGTTTGTATGATAAAACAATAATTATTACTTTTTTAATTTTATTAAATACTTATGTCAAAGATCCCTTTAAATCTTATAGCTATTCTTTCAGAAATGCTTCCAGAATATGAAAGCCATGCAACCTTAGATAATTTATTCTTGTATGCTGAAATTAATTCTGAAATTCCTGATGTAAGTAAGCCTGCAAAAGTTCAACAAGTACTGATGAATGTGAATAAGTCTGATCCTGACCCACTAAAAGTTCTAGGGAAAGTATTAGAAAAATATTTAGATGGAGGAATTCTTTACCCTAGAGATCAAGATAGATTTGATCAACAGATAGAAAGTATAAAAAAAATTCTATCTGATAATTCTTTGCTTTACATAAAAGGGGGAATTATTAGCGGTTCACTGACAACTCCTACAAAAAGCTTAGAGAGCGTTATAAAAGGACTAGAAATACCTGCATTAGATCAGGAGTTTATGAGAGCTCTGACACATGTAGATGCTAGCCCAAGAGAAGCAGTGTCAGCAGCAAGTAATATTCTAGAATCGATTTGCAAGGTTTATATAGCAGAAAATAACTTAGCGATGCCTAATAAAAAAGATTTAAAAAACCTATTTGATGTTGTAAGAAAATCTTTAAATATTCAGAGAGATTCAGTCGAAGATGAAGATCTCTTGAGAATTATTTCTGGAATTATTTCTGTTGTAGATGGAATAGCCTCTTTAAGAACACATGCTAGTTCGGCACATGGTGCTGGAGTAAAACAGTACAACTTAAAACCAAGACATGCCAGACTTGCTATTCATGCTGCTCATACAATAGGGCTATATGTCTTAGAAAGCTGGAAAGAATCCAAAAAATAAAGCTTTCTTTCTAAAAAACAGGAGCCATGAGATCCTGTTTTTTAGATAAGAAATTTTATATTAAATAGCACAATAGTTAATGAAATTCAGTTATTTGTAGTTCTAAACTTTAAGTATTTTACTTGTTTGATCTCTAAATTTTTGCCCAAATAATTTAAAGTTATTAGCTTCGAATCTAATTCTACCGGCAACTATACAAGGTGAAACTCGTAAATGGCTTGCCATCTCAGAAACTCCTTTATCAGTGTGTGGATAGCTATAAAATATGTTATTTGGAATGTAAGCATCCGCTGAACGCCATCGCCAAGTTTTAACGGGGTTCAGGTTTCCAGCGGTGAGGTAGTAATTCTTCTATTTGAGGCACTTTATGTGTTGGCAACCTTTTCAGCACATCACTTAAATAGGCATACGGATCCAAGCCATTCAGCTTTGCTGACTGGATTAAAGTCA